>JBFJTV010000301.1:0-4233 GCA_041625075.1 Candidatus Polarisedimenticolaceae bacterium
CGAGCTCGCGCAGTTCTTTGCCCGTATCGGAACAGAGGTGTTGCTCGTCGGGCGCTCGCCGTTGCTCCACGATCTCGATGCCGAGTGCGGGAAAGAGCTCCTCCGCGCATTGAGCTCGGAGCCGGGCCTCACGGCCGCCGCCCCAGGGCGTATCACGAAGGTCGGCCGCGACGGCGAGGGCATCGTGGTGCGCATCGAGGAAGGGGACCGGGCGAGGGAGCACCGGGCCGATGCGCTCCTGTTGGCGACGGGACGCGAGCCGGCCGTTGATGACCTCGCTCTCGAGAACGCCGGAATCACCGCGACCCCCGACGGCATCGCCTGCGGTGCCGACATGCGGACCGCCAACCCCGAGATTTTCGTCGCCGGAGACGCGACCGGGACGTTCCAGATCCTCCATCTCGCCAACCAGGAGGGGAACGTCGCGGGCCACAACGCCGCGGGTGGGAGTCCGGAGTGGACGATGGACTACCGCCTCAAGATGAACGTGGTGTTCACCGACCCTCCCTTCGCGCACGTGGGGATGACCGCAGTCGAGATCTCGGCCGCCGAGCGCGAAGGACGCCGGTTCAACGTGGCCCGCGCCCGATTTCCGGAAACGGGGCGCGCGATCACGATGGAGGTCGAGCACGGGCTGTGGAAGCTGTTCGTCGAAAGGGAGTCCTGCGAGATCGTGGGATCGTCGATCGTCGGTCCGCGGGCCGACGATCTCATCCACACCATCGCCGCCATGATGCACTACCGCGGTAAGGGCTGGGATATCGCGGAGATGCCGTGGTACCACCCGACGTTATCCGAGGTGATGATCAACCTCGAGCGGGAGCTCGCAACGCAGTTCCCCGAATGCGAGGCGGTGCCGGCGCCGCCCGCCTGAGGCTCACTCTTCCTCGTCATCCTCGGCGTAATCGACCACGAACGGGTCCATGTCGAGGATCTCGAGCCGCGCGTGGCAGTGAGGGCAGACGACGACGGAGTACACCTCCATGTCATCGCTGAGATCGAAGGTCTCCTCACACTCGAGACAGGTGCCCATGGTCCACCTCCCGACGGCGGGCTCCAGCGCCCGGGAGGTCAAACCTCGTACCGTTCGGGCTCCCATGCAAGTCCGAGCTCGGCGGGGGCGGCGATGTAGCCGAGAAGGGCAGAAGCGGCCACCACCTGCGGACTGGCGAGGTAGCCGAGACCCCCACGGCCCATCCGGTTTTGCCAGTTGCGATTGAAGCTGGTGATCGCCTTCTGGCCCTCGTGGAGAGCGTCGGGACCCTGTCCGAAGCACGGCCCGCACCACGAGTCGCGGATGAGACCGCCGACCCCGCGGAAAACCTCCGCGACGGAACGACCGTCGAGACGGCTGTCGGGCCGTTCGATCCGCTCCTTGACGCCGCCGCTTCCGGGGAAGATCAGGAAGTCGACGCCATTCGCCACTTTCCCGTGACTCGAGCTCTCGGCAGCGCTCAGGATCAGCGCGGCACCCAGCAGGTCCTCGTAACCACCGTTGGTGCAGGATCCGATCATCGCCTTGTCGAACCGTATCTGTTCTCCAGCGATCTCGTCGGCGGGAACGGCATTGCCCGGGCTGAACGGCTTGGCGACCATGGGCACCACCTCGGAGAGGTCGAGCGTCTCGTCGATCTCGTAGCGCGCGTCCGAACCGGGTGCGACGGGGGGATAGGGAAGCTCAAAGTCGCGTTCCGTAAACCACGCGGTGGTGATCGCGTCCTGCGCGAAGATCCCGTTCTGGGCCTCGGCCTCGGCCATCATGTTGGCGATCGTGTTGCGGTAGGGCATCGGGAGCTGCAGATCGCGATCGACGAACTCGACGCCCATCCCCTGGGACTGGGCCTTGCCCCAACGGCGCAACAGCTCGAGGACGATGTCCTTGCCGTTGACCCACGGTTGGAGCCTTCCCGTGAAGACGACCCGTCGTTGCCGCGCGAGTGTGAGATGGATCGCGCCGGTGGACCAGCCGAAACCGAGGGTCGTGCTCCCGACACCGATACCGATCGCACCATAGGCGCCGTAGGCCCGGCTGTGCGAGTCGGCCCCGGGGTAGAGCCCGCCCGGCTTGATCAGTCCCTGCTCGGGAAAGTAGAAGTGGAAGATCCCTGTGCCGGGTTGCGCGAAGTACGGCTTCTCGATGCCGTGGTGCTTCGCGAACTCTCGCGAGATCGCGGTCTGACGTTCGTCGGAGTCCTTGCCCGTGAAGACGAAGTGATCGCTCGCAAAGGCCGCCTGCCTGGGGCGGATGGTGTCGCCGCCGGTGATGCGATTGAAGGTGTAGATCGAGAACGGGCCCGTTCCGTCGGAGGCGGGGAGCAGGTCGGCATAAACGCGAACCGTCTCACCCACCCTCACCGTGGCCGTCTTGTCGACACGATGAGCCCAGACGATCTGCTCGGTCGTGGTCATCCCGCGTGCGGTCTCGGGGTCGGGAAAGACCACCTCGGGCTCGCGCCGGAGGGAATCGAGAAACTCCCGACGACCGATCGCGAAGATCCCACCGCTGCGACGAATCTCCTCCTCCTTCTCGCTGAGGGGGACGGGGTGGTAGGTCTTCTCCCGGGTGATGTTGGTCAGCTCGCGGGTGGCGACGTCAAAGCGGAACTCGTCCCCGTCCCGGGCGTCCTGGACGGCCTCGGGAACCTGCACGACGTGCAGACCCAGGTTGAGCGCGTTTCGACGGAAGATGTCCCCCATGTTGTGCCCGCAAACGATCACGAGCGTGTGGCCGCCTTCCTCGGCAACCGCCTTGAGTCCGGCGGGCGACATCTCCCGCGACGACCCGATCGCGAACCGATCGCCGGCGATCAAAAAGGTCTCGCCCCGGTGCACGCGTTCCCGGAAATTGGGCATGAGGTAGCGGAAGGAACCTGCCTTCCAGCGCTCGTCGAGGGTCGCGAGGCTCTCCGAAACGCAGTCGGCGGCCGGGGTGATCTGATCGGTGTCGATCGCGTCGAGCTTGCGGCCGGGCCGGTCGGGGTCCCAGAAGATGAGCGCGCGGCCGTATATCTCGCCTCCGACGGATGTCGGATCCCCTCCGCCCGTGAGACGGGATTCGATCGCGTCGAGGGTCATCCCGGGAAGCAGGCGCGCGGGCGCGACGGGGTTGGGGCTCACGGACTCGGTCTCCTATTCGCAGCCGGGACCGCGTACCTCCCGGTCCGCGACCGCATCGGGCAAAAGCGTTGCTGCGAAGCCGGCCGGGTCGGCGGCATGGCGATCGAGCAGTTCCTGAAGCTGGGACTCCACCTTCTCGCGGGTGGAGAGCCCGTAGCCGTAAATCGAAAGGGGCCCGACCAGCTTCAAGTAGTAGTGGTTGCCTGCTTCGTGCTCGGTCGAGCACGGACTGGGCTTGACCGCCACGGCGAGAAGGGGTGCGAAGACCTCGGCGAAACGTTGGAGAACCGCGCTGTCCCGAAGATCGGCGGGGATCTCGGGAAAGCGAGCGAATAGCTCTCGCATCGTCATCGGGCGACCTCCGTCAGTCGCGACAAGCGCTCGGCGATAAGCATGCGAACGAGCTACAGTTTACTACCCGGCGTCAAGGGCATCGAGGGGGGCGGGTGCTATACTCGGTGTCCAATTGTGAGCCTCGTGAACCCGCGTTCCGAATCCCGTTTCCTGGTCCTCATCACCACGTCGAGCTATCGGGCGAGCGCCTATCTGGACGCGGCGGAACGTCTCGGCGTGTGCGTCACCGTGGGAACCGAGCGCGCGCAAAGTCTGGCGATGGCGAATCCTCGTGGCCACCTCACCCTGGACTTCAAGGCGACTTCCGCGGCGACAGAAGAGATCGTGGCCTTTGCCGCGGAGCATCCTGTCCGTGCCGTCGTTGCTCCGGACGACGACGGCGCCATTCTGGGAGCGATGGCGTCCGAGGCCCTGGGCTTGCCGGGGAATGCTCCGGGTGCGGTGGCCCGGGCCCGAGACAAGCTGGCCACACGAGAGGCACTGCGGGCGGCGAGTCTGCCGACGCCGGGCTTTCGGTCCGTTGATATCGGCGCCGACCCCGTGGTCGTCGCTAAGAGCGTCGAGTACCCCTGTGTTCTGAAGCCGCTCTTTCTCTCGGCGAGTCGTGGCGTCATTCGCGCCGACCGACCCGACGAGCTGATCGATGCGTTCGAGCGAATCGCGTCGCTTCTCCGCCGCCCCGAGATCGCGGCGCTCGGTGGATCGCGAGCGGTGCAGATTCTCGTGGAGGATTTCATCCCGGGACCGGAGGTCGCCGTGGAG
>JBFJTV010000302.1:0-4232 GCA_041625075.1 Candidatus Polarisedimenticolaceae bacterium
CCACGGTCGTGAAACGACTGCAGGCGGAAGGGCGCGTGGTAGCGATGGCCGGCGACGGTGTAAACGACGCGCCTGCGTTGGCTCAGGCTCACGTCGGCATCGCGATGGGGACGGGAACCGACGTCGCTATGGAGAGCGCGGACGTTACCCTCGTCAAGGGCGATCTCCGCGGGATCGCCCGGGCCAGGCGTCTCAGCCGTGCCACGATGGCCAACATCCGTCAGAACTTGGTCTTTGCGTTCGCCTACAACGCGGTGGGTGTGCCCGTGGCGGCCGGCGCGCTGTACCCGTTCGTGGGTCTTCTGCTCAGCCCGATGATCGCCGCGGCCGCCATGAGCTTCAGCTCGGTCTCCGTGATCGTCAACGCTCTCCGTCTCCGAGCAAGCGGTAGTCCTTCCGGTCCTCGGTGATCTCGATCGAGCTGCCCGCGACCGTCACGTCGGGCACGAAGACGCCTGTCGAGAATGTGGAGCCGAACCGTCTGTTGGCCCTGCAAGAAAGCGAATAGAGTCCTCGCCCTGGCGCACGACCGGGGTAGAATCACGGGATGATGCAAGTGACCTGCGTTGCCGACGCGACGCTCGACGGTGTCGTGCTGGCCACCGCGGTGGGACAGCTCGACGCCGAGGGGGCCGCGTGTTTCTGGGAAGTGGTTCCCTCCCGTCTGGAGGACGCGTCATCCCTGCTCGTCGACATGACCGGTGTCGGCTCGATGACCAGTGCCGGCGTGGGTGTGCTCATGCGCATCCTGACCCGGGTCCGTCCGGGCGGCGGCAAGCTCGCGATCTTCGGGTGCAGCCCGAACGTCAGAAAGGTGCTCGAGATCTGCCGGCTCGAGAACATCCTGAACGTGACGGACTCTGCGAACGAAGCCCGCCGTCGTCTCTCCGCCTGACGACCGCCCTTTCCCCGGGTTCGTGCATAATCAAGGCCAACGGGGGCACCCTTGCGACGGATCCTGAACCGGCTCGGCATCGACATTCGTCGCGGAGAGACGACGGTCGCCTTTCTCCTGTTCCTGTGCTTCTTCCTGATCATCACCTTTCAGTACACGACCAAGCCCGTCCGGCAGTCGGAGTTCATCGACAACCTCGGGGCATCGAAGCTCCCGTACGTCTACCTGCTCGTCGCTCTTTGCTCTTATCCTCTTCTTCGGATCTACGGGCGTCTCGCGGACCGGGTGCGCCGTCATACGCTCATCGCGGCGACGTGCGTCGTCGTTGTCCTCAGCTTCGTTTTGTTCTGGTGGCTCTTTCAGGACCCCTGGCCGTGGGTGCCGGTCGTCTTCTACGTGTGGGTCACGATCGTCTTCGTGATGATGGTCAGCCAGTTCTGGTCCTATGCCAATCATGTCTTCGACGCGCGCCAGGCCAAGCGGATGTTCGGGTTCGTCGGCGCCGGGGGACTGCTCGGTAGTGTCGCCGGCGGCCAGGTCGCGCGTCTGGCGACCGAGCTCATCGGAACGCGTTATGCGCTCCTGATCGCCGCAGCGATCATGGGACTCATCATCGTTCTGATCAATGGAATCCACCGTCTTGCTCCTGCCGACGAGGCCGAGATGGGAGCGGCAGGCCTTGCAAAGCTCGAAGAGGCCCGGGGGGGATTCGAGCTTCTCCGACAATCGAAGCTCCTGCAGTTGATAGGGGTCGTCATGGTGCTGACGGTCATGGTCGCCCAGATCGTGGACCTCCAATTCAATTGGGCGGTGGAACAATCGACGCCCGAGGGAGACGCGCGGACGGCGTTCTACGGAAACTTCTACAGCGTCATGGGCATCGCGGCATTCATCTTTCAACTGATGTTCACCTCGCGAATCCACCGGACTCTCGGAGTCGGTTTCGGGTTGCGGGTGCTCCCCGTCTCGATGGCGCTCGGGACCGGCATGCTGTTCCTGACCGCCGCGACGATGCCCGCCGCACTCATTGTTGCCGCCGTCGTCCTCAAGGTCAGCGAGAACGGCGTGCGGTATTCGCTCGACCAGGCGACACGCGAGTTGCTGTTCCTTCCCGTCCCGTCGCACCTACGCGTCAAGGCCAAGGCTTTCATCGACGTTTTTCTGCAGCGCGGCGCCAAGGGTCTCGCCGCCCTCATCCTTCTTCCCGTGGCCGTGGGTCTCATGACCGCGCTGGAGGCGGGGTGGATCACCCTTGCACTCATCGCGGTGTGGTTGTTCGTCACGGCGGCTGCCTATCGCGAGTATGTGGCCACGTTCCGCCAGGGGCTCGAGCGCGGAACGGTCGACGCCGAGGCTCCGGTCAACGTCTCGGACGTGACCACCCTGGAGCTTCTGGTGCAGTCTCTGGGCAGCGCGGACCCCAGGCAGGTGCTCCACGGTCTGGAGATCCTCGCCTCGCACGACAAGGGCCATCTCGTTCCTCCGATGCTACTGCACCACGACGATGCCGAGGTCCGTCTGCAAACGCTCCGCATTCTTGCCGACGCCCGGCGCCGCGACGCCGTGGGCCTGATCGAGCGCCGTCTCGGCGACGACAACCCCGATGTCCGTGCCGAGGCCATCCGCGTCCTGGCGGAGCTCCGTGGGCAGAATGTGTCTTCACTGATGCTGCCGCGGTTGTCCGACGCCGACCCGGGCGTACGGGCGGCCGCGGTGGCGTGCATCGCGAACTACGGGGGGGAGGAGATGACCGAACAGGCCCACGCGGCCCTGTCGGACATGCTGCTCGATTCCGACCGCCGTGCGCGTGCCGAGGCGGCGAAAGCCATGGGTGCGATTCGGGAGCCGAGCTTCCGAACCGAGCTGCTCCACCTGCTCTACGACACCGAGCCGCTCGTGGCTCGCGAGGCGCTCGCCGCTGTCCGAAAGCGCGTTTCGCGTGACGGGACTTCGAAAGAATACGCGCCGACGCTCGTATCCTTGCTCGCCAGCCGTCACGTGAGGCACGAAGCCCGCGACGCTCTCGTCGTTCTGGGCACGGAGGTGTTGTCGGTCCTGTCGCACTTCATGAATGATCCGGAAGAGTCGGTTTGGGTCCGCCGTGCCCTGCCCAAGACGATCGCGAATATCGGAACCCGCGAGGCGAGAGATTCGCTGCTGGGCGCGCTCGGCAAACCCCGCGACGCGTTTCTGCGGCGCAAGCTGATCGAGTCGCTCAACGCCTTCCGCGACGACATGGCTGATCCTGCCGTCGCAACGAGGATCGGCCGGGAGATCCGCAGCGAATCGCGCCGCTATCTCGAGACGGTCGCCGATCTGTCCGCGCTGGGGATCGGCCAGGTCGCGCGTTTCGAGTCTCCGAGATTTCACTGGACCGACGATCTTCGCGATCCGTCGCTGCTCGAGCGGCTCCTGTGCGAGCGGATGGACGACCACGTTCGGAACATCTTCGGTCTTTTGAGCCTGATCTACCCGCCGGCGGACATCTGGGCCGCGCATCGCGGGTTGACCGGGGATCACGCACGGATGAGGGGGCACGCCCTCGAGTATCTCGACAACACCCTCACGGGTGAACTGAAATCGAGCGTGTTTGCGGCGATCGATGATGTCTCTCTCGACCAGAAGCTGGTCCGCGGAAGAAAGATGTTCGATCTCCCGGCGAGGTCCGGAGTCGATACGCTCCGGGTCGTGATCGAAACCCACGCGGAGGACGACCCCGGTGCGAGCGACCTCGCCGTCGCCGGTCTGTATTCGGTGCACATCGGCCGGGTGAAAGAGCTCTATGACGTCGTCGGCGCGCTTGCTGCAAATTCGCCCGATCGGCTGGTTCGGGAAACGGCCGGCTGGGTCGCACATCGGATCGAATAGAACGAATGGAGGTGTCCGTGGCCGAGCTGGCACACATCGAAACGATCGTCTTTCTTCAGAGCGTCGATCTGTTCTCGTTCTGCAAGGCCGAGGAGATCTTGCGGATCGCCACGATCGCGAGCGAGCGACGGCTCGAGACGGGTGAGAGGATCTACGACGTGGGCGACGCCTCCGACAATCTCTACTGCGTGGTCCAGGGCCGGGTCAAGCTCGACAGCCCGGGGCGGGAGGAGCAGCTCATCCACCCGCTCGGTGCCTTCGGGATCGAGGAGATCCTCTCCGGCAGGCTGCGGACCCGCCGGGCGACGACCGACGAGGCCTCGTTGGTGCTGGTCATCGGGGCGGAGGATTTCTTCGACCTCCTGGCCCATAATATCGACATCGTGAAGTCGCTGTTTCGACATCTCTTCCGGGAGTAGGACTAATCCCCTCCCTCGATGTGTTAACAGGTTGAAACTCGGAGCATCCA
>JBFJTV010000303.1:0-4228 GCA_041625075.1 Candidatus Polarisedimenticolaceae bacterium
CGCCGAAGGCGATCTCGATCCCTCGCGCGCGCAGGTCGGCGAGGATGCTCTCGGTGAGCTCACGGTCGCGCCCGAGCACCTCGGGAGGGTGCACGCCTGGTTCGTTCCAGCGACCGGAGGCGAGATGCCGCGCCACGATGGCGCACGGGAAGCCGGTGGTGCGGGCCATCGAGGTGTTGCCGTGAACGTCCGTGCGATCGAACAGATCCCACGTCTGCGTGTGCCTTCGGCCGTCGCGCATTCCAGTGACCCGCACGCGTAACAGCGTGAACTCCTCCTCCCCTTCCGGCAGCTTCCACGCGTCGAACAGGAGGTGCTCGGTCAACATGCGGGGCACGACTTCCTGATCGCCGAGATGAACGGGACGTTCGTCGAGGAACCCGGTCTCACGAAGCATCCGCATCCGCTCGGCGTGCCCCGGGTAGCGCAGGGTCTTTTCCTTGAGGGTGGGGGCCTCGATGGTGTGCAGCAGGGTTCGTAACCCGTCGGTATTGAAGGCCTCCAGGGTCCCCACGCGAGGAAAGTCGATCAACTCGATGCCGCTGAGCGCGGGCCGCACGACGTCGGCGCCGTGCTCGCGGTAACGACACGGGCGGGTGTACTCCTCGATCACATCGGTCGGCGAAAAGACGATGCGGTACTCGTAGGGCCACTCGCGACGGAAGGGAAGGCCGCCGACGTAGATGACCGCCTCTTCGACGGTGCCGAGGTCCGCGGCGGAGCGGCCCGCGAAGAGGTTCGACAGCCCGGGTGCGACGCCGCAATCGACGACCGCGCTGACGCCTCGCTCCCTCGCGAGCCCGTCGAGCTCGAGCGGGACCTCGGGACCGAAGGCGATGTCCGCCAACGGCTTGCCGACCTGCAGCACGGTGCGCTGAACGCCCGCCGCGAGAAACCCGGGCACCGCCCCGACGACCACGTCCGCAGCCGATGCGATCCTCGCGATCTCGTCGGCTTTCGAGAGATCGGCCGCAACCGTCTCCAGCCGTTCGATCCCGCGAAGCGAGTTCAGCCGGCGATCGTCGCGGTCCACGGCGATCACGTGGAAGCCCGGTTCCTTCGCGAGGTCGCGTGCGATCAGTCCCCCGACCAGCCCCGCCCCGAGAACCGCGGCGCGCTTCACGGTCGCGGCCCCTCGGCCGTGTCCGTCGTCCCCGCGGGCTGTTCTTCGTCCCCGGGCGCTGGGTCACCGTCGACGGCCGCGGCGGCGGCCGCCGCCTCGGCCCTGTCGAGGAACTTCTGCGCCTCCTTCGCGAGCTTGCCGTCCGGATAGTCCTGAATGACGCGCTCGAGGTAGATCCGGCCTTCGAGCTCGTTCTCCGCTCGGAACAACGCCCGACCCAGATAGAAGTACAGCTCCTCGCGGTTGCGATAGCGGGGATAGCGATCGAGGATGCGTTTGAAGCGCTGGGTGGCGGCGTCCCACGCCTTCTTCTTGAAATAGAACTTGCCGACCGCATAGTCGTGGCGCGCGAGCGTCGTCTCCGCCCTCGCGATCATGTCGAGGGCGGCGTCGGCGTACGGCGATGTCGGGTAGCGGCGTATCACTTCGCGAAGATCGGCGATGGCGTCGAAGGTCAGGCTCTGGTCGCGCGTGTGGTGGCGCACCTGGAGAAGCGAGCACATCCCGGCCTGAAGCTGCGCGTACGGCGCCCTGGGGTGGTCGCTGAACAACAGAACGAAGTCGAGGTACTTGGATCGTGCCTCGATCAACGAGAGATCGTCCCCGTAATAGAAGGTGACATCCGCCAGCCCGAGCCGCACCAGAGGCTCGAGCCGCCGGATGGTCGCCGGGTCGATGAGCTGGATCCGTTCGAGGAACTCCTCGGCCTTGCGGAGGTTCTCGGCGGCCAGTTCCTCCATGGCGCGCTCGTAGAGAGCGTCGGCGCTCAGAAAGCTGCGGTCGGCGTCGCGCTTGGCCGCCTTCTTGCCGCCGCAGCCGGTGATGAGGATAGAAGCGATGACGATGGGGGCGGCGAGCAACCACCGCTTGGCCGTGTGGCCCGGGGCCCGCCTGCGTCGCGCCCTTTGGGGACAGTTCATGTTCGGTTCTCTCGGACCCCGATCAGCATCTGTCTCACCATGGCCGGCAATCGACGGGGGCGCCCGGTTCGATCCACCGCGGCGTGCTCGGTCATGCCGGTGGCGAGAAGCGTCCCGTCCGTGTCGCGGGTGATCGTGTACTCGAACCTGACGGTCGCGCCTCCGACGGCGACAAGCCGAGTCGACACGACGACGATCTCATCATACCGGGCCGAGCTCCGATAGACCGCCTCGACCCGGATCACCGGGAAGTAGATGCCTTCATTCTCCTCCAGCTCGCCGTAAGGGCACCCGGAGTCCCGCATCAGCTCGGTGCGCCCGATCTCGAACCAGGCCAGGTAGTGCGAGTGGTGGGCCACGCCCATGCGGTCGGTTTCTGGATAGCGGACCCGCGTGGTCGTTCGACCCTCCGCGATCGTCTCCGTCTCAGCGCTTCGCGACATCTTCCGCGATCTCGGCCAGCACCCGGACGATGCGCTCGGTCGTTTCGCGCGGGTGGTCCGAGCCAAACACGGCCGACCCCGCCACGATCATGTCGACACCGGTCGATGCGACCTCCGGGAGGTTGTCCTCGGTGACGCCCCCGTCGATCTCGATACGGGTGTCGAGCCCTCGTTCCGCGATCGCCCGCCGGAGACGTCGCGCCTTTTCGAGCACGGCCGGGATGAGCTTCTGTCCGCCGAAGCCCGGGTTGACCGACATCAGCAGCACGAAATCGACATCGGGAAGGATGTCATCGAGGACGTTCAGCGGCGTTGCCGGGTTGATGACCACACCCGCCTTGGCGCCGAGCTCCTGGATGGCGTGAACCGTGCGGTGAAGATGCGAGAGCACTTCGGCGTGGACCGAGATCATGTCGGCGCCCGCCTTGGCGAAAGCCTCGATGTACCGATCGGGGTCCGCGATCATCAGATGGCAGTCCACGGGAAGCTCGGTGACACGCCGCACCGCCGCCGTCACCTCGGGACCGATCGTGATGTTGGGGACGAAATGGCCGTCCATGACGTCCACGTGAATCAGTCCGGCGCCCCCGGCCTCGACCTCCCCGATCTCGTCACCGAGACGCGAGAAGTCCGCGGACAGGATTGAAGGAGCGAGTACTACACCCACCGGCGTGTCTCCTTATCCGTGCGTTAACGCGCGACGCTCATCTGAACGATGTCGCGGCTCCTAATCGGGTACCCGGCCAGGGGGAGCTGGGCGATCACGGTCCCCGACGGCATCCCGCTCCGCGATATCCGCCGGACGGTTCCCACTCGGAAACCGCTCGCGCGCAACCAGGTCTCGACCTCGAGTCTCGGCCGCCCGGTGAGATCGGGCATCAGCCAGACCTGCTCGGGCGGGCCGGACGACACCAGGCGATGGATCCGCTCTCCCGGGACGGAGGAACTGCCGGGCGGTGGAACCTGTGCGATGACCGTTCCCGTCGGAAACTGCCCCGACGGGATGTGGGCCTCGTCACCGGGCGTAAAGCCGTCGCGGGTCAACGCGATGTCCACGGTGCGTGACGGCCGGCCGATCAGCTCGGGAACCTCGAGGATCTTCCCGCCGAGGCTGAGCACGACCTTCACTCGGCGACCGCGGCGGACCGACGATCCGGGCAGCGGCTGTTGCTGCAGGACGAGACCGCTCGCCACCGCGGGATCGTGACGCTGGTCCACGACCTCGACGATCAGACCGAGGGGCGTCGTCGTGGCGGCCGCGCTCTCGCGGGTCATCCCCGAGAGGTCGGGAACGGTCGCCTCGGTCGTACGCATCTCCATCTTCATGGCGAGATAGAACGACGCCACGAACACGATTACCATCCCGGCCGCGGTTCCCGCGATCCACGCGGCGGCAAGGCCGAGACGTTTGAGTCGTGCCCATCCGATCGGTCCCATCGTGCCCTCGAAGAACCGGCGCATTATAGGCGCCGGCGAAAATGACGGCTACAAACCCGCCTTTGCGTGTTCGGGTTCCGGTTCGGCCTCGCTCCGGCCGGCGGAGGGAGCCGTTGCGGGTGCCACGATCGACGCTTTGGACACCGTGGCTCCAGGATCGGGAATGTCGAGCCATGGTTTGGGACCGAAATCGAACAGACGGGCGATAAGCGATGACGGAAACCCGCCGATCGATTCGTTGTACGCATCGACGTGATCGTTGAACAGCGCTCCCTGGAGAGCGGCCGGCGTGTGCGCGTAGTCGA
>JBFJTV010000304.1:0-4187 GCA_041625075.1 Candidatus Polarisedimenticolaceae bacterium
GCGGAGCACCTCCGGGACGTCGAGACCCCGGTAGCTGGCCGGTCTCGTATACTGCGGGAAGTCCAGCCTCCCGTCCGAGAACGAATCGTGGTTCGCGGCTTCCCCTCTCCCGAGGACACCGTCGACGAAACGCGAGACCGCATCGATCACGACCATGGCAGGAAGCTCTCCACCGGTCAAGACGACGTCGCCGATGCTCAGCTCCTCGTCCGCGACCGCCTCGCGCACGCGCTCGTCGATGCCTTCGTACCGACCGCACAGCAGGATCACACGACCGAAATCCGACAACCTCTTGGCCTCACCGTGTGCGAAACGCGTTCCTTGCGGCGACAGCAGCACGACCCGGTCGTTCTCGACCGGGTAGCGCTCGCGAATCCAGCCCACGGCCTCGAACAGAGGCTCCGGGCGGAGCACCATCCCGCCACCGCCGCCGTACGGGGCATCGTCGACCTGCCGGTGACGACCGACGCCCCAACGTCGGAGATCATGGAGACGCACGGAGATCCGACCGGCACGGTGCCCGCGCGCCAGTACCCCGTGATCGAACGCCCCCGCGAACATCCCGGGGAAGAGTGTCACCACGTCGAACTGCATCGTTCGGTCTCTCTCGTCCTAACGGTTCAAGTCTCTCAGGCCTTCCGGCAGCCGGACCGCGATCCGGGCGCCGTCCTGATCCACCTCGCGAACGATCTCGGCCGCGACCGGAACGAGCAGCTCGTGGCCGTCGCTCTCCTCGACGACCAGCAGATCGCATCCGCCGGTCTCGGTCACGTCCACGACGTGGCCCAGCCGTTCCCCCGAGTCCAGGTCCACGACCTCGAGCCCCACCAGCCACGCCATGTAGTGCCGGCCCTGTCCGGGGTCGGGCACTTCGTCACCGTGGGCCAGGACGCGAAAGCCGCGGAGGGTCTCCGCGGCCCCCGGGTCGTCCACACACCTCAATTTCAGCACCAGCCGATCGCGATAGGTCCTGATCCGCTCGACCTCGTAATCGCGAGTCTGTTCCGCCGGATCCTCCGGTCCGAGCGCGACGCGGGACAGGTGCCCCCATCGAGCCGCATCCCCCGACGCCACGATGACGGTCATCTCTCCGTCTCGTCCGCGGAAGCCCGCCACCCTTCCGATCGGAAGAGCGGGGCGGTTCGATCTACTCGAGGATCTCGAGGACAATCCGCTTCCGGAGTTTCATGCCCGCGGCGGCGAGGATGGTGCGGATGGAACGCGCAGTGCGTCCCTGTTTGCCGATGACCTTTCCCAGGTCTTCCGGGGAAACCTTCAGCTCCAGGACCGTCGTCTGCTCGCCCTCAATCTCGGTCACCACGACTTCTTCCGGTTGATCCACAAGCGCCTTTGCGATCAACTCCAGCAGTTCCTTCATGGGCGCTCCTCAGGATCACGTCTGTACGCTCCGCACCTTTTCCAACAGACTCTTCACGGTTGTCGATGGCCGGGCCCCGCGGCGGATCCACTCGTCGGCCCGTGTCACGTCGATGTGGACCTTGACCGGATCGGGGCGCGGATCGTAGGTCCCGAGGGAGTCCACGAACCGCCCACCCGGACGTGACCGCCCGTCGGAGACGACCACCCGGTAGAACGGGTCCTTGCGGGAGCCCATCCTCCTGAGGCGTATCTTCAACACACTCGAACCCTCCGGGGCCTGGATCCACCTCCGGGCCGCTCAAAACAAACCGACAATATACCCTATCGCCCAAAAAACGGCAGCCCCGCGCCGCGGCGGCCCTTGCCGGACTGCAGCGACTTCATCATCCGGCGCAGCTGGGCGAATTGCTTCAGAAGACGGTTGATTTCAGGGACGCTGCGCCCCGAGCCGCGAGCGATGCGCTTCTTTCGGCTGCCGTTGAGGATCTGTGGGCGGGCGCGCTCTTTGGGGGTCATGGAATCCACGATCGCGATCACGCGGGTAACGGCATCGGTGTCGAGATCGGCCTCTTTGACCGCGCCCATCCCGGGGAGCATCGAGACGACGCTCGATAGCGGGCCCATCTTCTTGACCGTGCGCAACTGATCGCGAAAATCCTCCAGCGTGAACTGGTTCTTGCGGATCTTCTTCTCGAGCGCGCGCGCCTCCGTCTCGTCGATGGCCTCCTCTGCCTTCTCGATCAGCCCGAGCACGTCGCCCATGCCGAGGATCCGTCCGACCATGCGGTCGGGCTGGAACGGCTCGAGCTCGGACGCGCGCTCGCCGACACCGACGAACTTGATCGGGACACCGGTCACGTGACGGATGGAGAGCGCCGCGCCCCCGCGCGCGTCACCGTCGAGCTTGGTGAGGATGACGCCCGTGAGGTCGAGTGCCTGATGGAACTCCCCGGCGGAACGAACCGCGTCCTGACCGGTCATCGCGTCCGCGGCGAACAGGATCTCGTCGGGCTCGAGCTCGGTCTTCAGCGTCCGGAGCTCGTCCATCAACTTCTCGTCGACGTGGAGGCGGCCGGCGGTGTCGACGATCACGGTGTCGAACCCGGAACGCCGCGCGTGGAGAAGGCCCCCGCGGGCGATCTCGAGAGGCGTCCCGCTCGCATCGTGCTCATGCACCTTGAGACCCGCGCTGGTGCCCACCTTGACGAGCTGCTCGACGGCGGCCGGGCGGTAGACGTCCACGGGGACGAGATACGGATAATGTCCCCGGTTTTTCATCCATAACCCGAGCTTGGCGGCGGTGGTCGTCTTCCCCGAGCCCTGCAGACCGACGAGGAAGACGACCGTGGGAGGCTTGGACGCGAAGCGGATCTCGGCGGCCTCGCCGAGGATCTCCTCCAGCTGGTCCCTGACGATCTTGACGACCTGCTGCCCGGGGTTGAGGTCCTTGAGGACCTCCTCGCCGAGACCTTTCTCGCGGACCGCTCCCACCAGCGACTTGACGACCCCGACGTGAACGTCGGCCTCGAGCAGGGCGAGCCGGATCTCGCGGAGCGTGTCGCCCAGCACGCTCTCGCTGATCCGCCCCTGCCCGCGCAGGTTCTTGAAGATGCCTTGGAGACGATCCGAAAGGGCGTCGAACACGACGAGGCTCCTTGACCCGGGCTAGACGGACTCGAGCAGGTGCCCCATCTTCTTTTTCTTGGTTCGCAGGTAGTCGACGTTGTCGGCGTGGGGCGGGAGCTCGATCCCCACCCGATCGACGATCTCGAGACCGTAGCCCTTGAGCGCGACGTACTTGCCCATGTTGTTGGTCATCAAACGCAGACGCCGGATGCCGAGGTCGTAGAGAATCTGTGCCCCGACCCCGTAGTTCCGGGTGTCCGCCTCGAAGCCCAGCGAGAGGTTCGCCTCGACGGTGTCCTGGCTGTCGTTGTCCTGGAGCTCGTAGGCGCGGAGCTTGTTGGCCAGCCCGATCCCGCGGCCCTCCTGGCGGAGGTACAGGATCGCGCCCAGCCCCTCCTCGGCGATCAGATCCATCGCCTTCCGGAGCTGTGGTCCGCAGTCGCACCGCGTCGACCCGAAGACGTCGCCGGTCAGGCACTCCGAGTGGACACGGACGAGCGTCGGCGTGTCGGGTTTGGGTTCTCCCATGACCAGCGCGACGTGCGTCTGGTTCTCGAGCTCGTAATGGAACGCATGGACCTTCCACTTCCCGATGTCGGTGGGCATGTCGGGCGAGGCGACACGCGTGACCAGTCGCTCGGTGCGCATGCGGTGTTGGATCAGATCGGCGATCGTGACCATCCGCAGCCCGTGCTTGCGAGCAAACTCGGTCAGCTGCGGAAGCCGCGCCATCGTGCCGTCGGGGTTCATGATCTCGCAGATCACCGCCGCGGGCTTGAGACCCCCGAGACGACACAAATCGACCGACGCCTCGGTATGACCCGCGCGCCTGAGCACGCCACCGGGACAGGCGCGCAGCGGCAGGACGTGACCCGGACGGGCGAGATCCTGGGGCTTGGTCTCCGATCGAACCGCGGTCCGGATGGTGGTCGCGCGGTCGGCGGCCGAGATCCCGGTCGTGACGTCGCGGCGCGCCTCGATCGAGACGCAGAACGCGGTGCCCCGCCGCGTCGTGTTGTTCTGCACCATCAGCGGGAGCTCGAGCTCCTCGAGACGCTCCGGTGTCATCGGCATGCACACCAGCCCGCGCCCGTGGGTGGCCATGAAGTTGATGATGTCGGGGGTCACCAGCTCCGCGGCGCAGCACAGGTCCCCTTCGTTCTCGCGGTCCTCGTCATCGA
>JBFJTV010000305.1:0-4180 GCA_041625075.1 Candidatus Polarisedimenticolaceae bacterium
ACACCGTCCACGTCGCGGTCACCGAACACGGCGATGAGCTCACCAGTCGCCACCGCCGCATTGATGCGCTCGACCTGGTCGGCCGGCACACTGCTGGACATCGCGGCCTCTCTCATCAACTCGTCGAGCCGTTCCGCCGCCATGAAGTCGTTGTCGGGATCGCCGTCCTGCAAGACCGCAATCGCGAGTAGAACGGGCTCGACCAGCTTGGCGCCATCGATCGACGTGCTCAGCTCGACGAGGAGCTGGTTGAGGTAGCCCACGATCGTCTTCGACGGTGGCCGGTAGTTGTCGGGATCGGAGATGATCTGGAGTGTCCCGTCGATGAAGTTGGCGACGTAGACGAACTCGGTAAGGGGATCGACCGCCACGTCCATCGGCCCGTCACCGACGGAAATGGTGTCCACGACCGTCTCCGAAAGGCCGTCGAGTACCTGCACGCGGTCGTCCGAGAGCGCGACGTAGACACGGGCGGTGATCGGGTTCGCGGCAACCGACCTCGGGCTGCCGGCCAGACCCGCCTCGGTCACCCGATGCGTCTTCGCGTCGATCGTGTAAACGCTGTTACCGTCACGATCGCACGCGTACACCCGACCCAGCAGCGAGTTCAGGGCGACGTCCATCGGACGCGATCCAAGCACGATCGGCTCGGCCGCGGCGCCAGGGGCGACCATCGTAACGCACGGGCTCTCGTGGCCGACCCACAGGTTACCGTTCGCGAGGTCGACTCCCAACCCGAGCGGTCTCGGATCGGTCCGGATCCCCCTCACGCTGTTCGTGGAGGTATCGATCTCGCTGATGGCGCTGGCCACCGGGTGCGCGACGTAAAGCCGGTCATTCCTGTAGTCGATCACGAGGTCCAGGGGTGCATGCGGTACCGGGATCGTGGCGATCACACGATGGGTGGCCGCGTCGATGACGTAGATGGCTGAATTGTCGATGCTGCTGACATAGATGCGATCGGTAAACGGGTTGACGGTTACACCGAAGGGCCTTCCCAGAATCGGAACCTCGGCTACCGGACTCTGGGTCGCACCGTCGACCACATGCAGCACGTCCCCAGAGAGGTCGGCGACATAGATGCGGTGGGTGGCGGGGTTGACCGCAACCTCTGTGAGGCTGCAGCACGTCGGCTGCCCGAGTTGAACGGTGGCGACGACGGTCGGGTCGCCGGCAACGGCCAGGCTCGAACAGGTGAGAACAACGACAAGAGAGACAAAAGCGAGGAATCGCACGCCTTTCATGGCGATTCTCCTCTGTTTGTCCCTCCTCCACAGGGGTTCGTCGCTGTGTTACTGGGAACAATACCGGGGCACGTGAGTCGACCGCCACACTTTCTGGTCGGGAAGAACGCTTGACGGATTGAGGTGCGCCCCCCTCGGCGGGCGCTTCCGCACCCGCCGAGAAGGCGAGGCTGGCCTCAGCCTCCGACGAACATCGTGATGATGCGTCGGGCCGCCAGGGTGATTCGGTTGGCCTGATCGTCCGGTAGTGTGTCGGAGATCTCGATTTCCTCGATCAGTTCCTTGAGGCCGACCGCTGCCCTGAAGTCGTTGCCGGGATCGTTGTCCTGCAGAACGACGATGGCTCGCTGCACGTGCCCCACCAGTTTCGCCGCGTCGACCGTCGTGCTGATCTCGGCGAGCAGGTGGTTGAGGTGACTCACGATCACTCTCGCAGGGGGGTTAAGCGCGTCCCGGTCCGAGATCACCTGGAGCGTCCCGTCGCGGAAGTGGACGATATAGACGAGCCCGGTCAGGGGATTGACCGCCACGTCCATCGGACCGTCTCCGATGGCAACGGTGGCCGCGATCTGCTCCGAGAGGCCGTCGAGCACCTGAAGGCGGTCGTCCCACAGGGTGACGTAGACGCGGCGGCTGAGCGGATTCGTGGCAATCGACCTCGGGCTGCCATCCACAGCGACTTCGTCGACACGATGGGTCTTGGTGTCGATCATGTAGACGTTGTTGTTGTCGCGATCGCACGCATAGGCACGACGAATCAGCGGGTTGACGGCGACGTCCACTGGACGGGATCCCAGGGCAATGGGCTCGACCGCGGCATTCTCTTCGATGACGGAAACGCAGGCGCTCTCGTGGCCGACCCAGACGTTGCCGTTCACCAGGTCAACGCCCAGCCCCTGAGGTCTCGGGTCGAGCGGGATGTCCACCACGCTGTTCGTGGTGCAGTCGATCTCGCAGACGCAGTCGGAAGCCGGGTTCGCGGCGAAGAGACGATCGGCCATAAAGTCCATCACGAGATCGAGAGGAGTGTGCGGGAGCAGGATCGTGTCGATGAGAGAGTCGGTCGCACCATCGAAGACGTAGATTGTGTCGTCATCGATGCTGCTGACGTAGACGCGGTTGGTGAAGGGGTTGACCTTGACGCCAAAGGGGCGTCCAGTGACCGGCACCGTGGCTTGCAGTGTGTTGGTCGTACCGTCGAGAACGTACAGTACATCTTCCGAAAGATCGGTCACATAGATACGGTTGGTGTCCGGGTTGACGGCGACCCCTGTCAGGGTACAGCAGGTCGACTGTCCGAGTTGAACGGTGGCGACGACGGTCGGGTCTTCCGCGCCGGTCCAACTGGCACTCGTCAAGACAACAACGACAAAGATAAAAACGAGAACTCGATTTCCTCCTTTCATGTGTTTCTCCTTTCTTGTCCGCTCACGTCGGAACGTGCCACTGTGCATCTAGAAGAAGACCGGCGGGAATCACGGGTCGCCACACTTTCTGAGAGTACAAAAGTGCCCCGAATGGTTCCAACTTCGAGAGTTTTGTCGTCTCTTTTGTCTCGAACGCGGAAGCAGCGACCGCACGAACAACCAGGGCGGCGCAGCACCGGATCCTGTTGCCACGTACAATTCGGTCAAGAAAGAGGGGGGTCATGGGCCGCGCGACGCTCATCGCGGTGCTTCTGCTCACATCGGGCGCGACGGTGGCCGCCGGGGGCGTCCAGGTTCTGGGCATCGATCTGTCGGACAACGGAGACGACGACGGGTTTGCCGACACGCGCGAGACCGTGACTCTCCGTCTCGTCGTTCGCAACGCCACGGGGGGCGATCTAACCGGTGTGGTCGCCCGGATCACGGCCGACGAGACGTCGCCGCTGTGCGTGACGAGCCCGACCATCACGATCGGCAACCTTGCGGCGGGCGAGACCCTCGAGACCGCCGCCGGGTTCGTCTTCGTCGTTGAGCACGTCAACCGGTCGAGCGTTTCGGAGAGCCTCACCGCCGACTTCACGCTGTCGATCGAGGCCGATCAGGGGAGCGACCTTGCCGCGCCTGACCGGCTCACCCTCGATCTCGATCTCGACGTCGCGTTCGGCTCCGGCCCCGAAACCTTCTTCGAGAGCTTCGAGACCGATTTCGGGATGGGCCGGTTCGTGCCCGTGAACATGGACGCGGGGCGGTTCGACGAGGACATCTTCGACCCGCCGAATCCATCGGACGGGTTCCGCTGCCAGTACTCCTCTCCGTATTGCCCGTTTGCGGTCTGCCCCTCCGAGGACTGCTCGTTGGGCTCCTCGGAAGAACAGGCCGATGCATTGTTCTGGCACGTCGAGGGCCCGGGCGTGCAGGACGGCGGGCGAGCCTTCACAGGGACGCGATCGCTCCACATGGGCGTGCACCTGCCGCTCGCCCTGGGTTACACGACGCCATTCGCCGTGCTCGAGGCCGTCGCGACGGAAGACCCGGTCCATCTCGGCTGGGACCGCGTCTGCGAGACCACCCGCTCGATCCCTTGCGTCGGCGATCCGGAATGCCCCACGGGAGAGAGCTGCGTCGACGTGCGTCCCACGCTGTCGCTCAAGCAGCAGATCAGCCTCATCGATTCCCGCGCGACCAACACCCCCGCGGGCGAGGCCGCCGACCGCGCGGTGGTGCAGGTCCAGCTGGCCGAGGCGACCGGAAACCCCGTCGGCGACTGGATGAACATCGAGCCGCACCACAACGTCTATGATCAGTTCGCGACCGACGAGTTCTTCCGAAACAACTGCACGTTCGATCCGATCGACGACGGCAGCACCGAGTTCGATTATTTCGATCCGACAGATCCCGCTCGTATGTACGGTCCGTCGTCGACGTGCTACCCGCGGAAGGTCTTCTCGGACCTCGGGGATACCGACGAGCCGTTCGACCCGGCGAAGACCGGCAACGCCTCGGACGGAC
>JBFJTV010000306.1:0-4170 GCA_041625075.1 Candidatus Polarisedimenticolaceae bacterium
AACAGCACGACGACGAGGAGCACCATCACCAGACCGTGGAGCAGGAGGGAGAACTCGGCCCAGACGTGATAGTCGATGAAGAACACGACCGCGGCCGCCGCCACTCCGACCGCGAGCCACAGCAACTGCCTCTGCCACAGCCCGGCGCGCCCGGCTTCGTCGAGAGTTGCAGACGCGATCGTCAGCACACCGACGCCGACGAGCCCCAGGACGGCCAGCAGCGTCGAGTAGTCGAGGCTATCGAGCAGACGACGTCCCGACATGAATCACCTCTCCGGGACGGACAAAGCTCGCCCGCTGCCGGGACGAGTCGTCGGCGCCGTCTCGGGCCGCAAAAAAGGTCTCGAGGACGACGCGGGCGACGGGAGCGGCGGTCGTCCCGCCGTGCCCGCCGTGCTCGACCACCACGGCAAACGCGATGACCGGGTCGTCGGCCGGGGCGTAGCCGACGAACCACGCGTGATCCCGTTCGTCCTTGGGAAGATCGTCGGCGTCGATGCCGGCGGAGTGCTTGTAGACCTGTGCGGTCCCTGTCTTTCCGGCGACCTCGATACCGTCGAGCGCGGCGTTCCGTCCGGTCCCGGTCATCACGGCCTTACGCATCGCGGTCTGCACCAGCCGTAAGGTGGGCGGGGCGATGTCGAGCGCGACGGGTTCGGGACGATCCTCGACCAGAAGATGCGGCCGGGGGATCCAACCGGAGGTCGCCACGGCCGACGCCATGGCGGCAAGCTGAACCGGCGTGACGGCGAGCAGACCCTGACCGATGGCGACCGAGATCGTCTCGCCGGGGAACCACGGTTCGCCCTTGCGCCTCATCTTCCACTCGTTCGATGGGAGGATCCCGGATTCCTCACGTGGCAGATCGATCCCGGTCGGACGCCCGAGACCGAAAACCGCACCGTACTTGTGGATCGCCTCGATCCCGAGCAGACGCCCCAGCTCGTAGAAGTAGACGTTGCACGAATGGATCAGCGCCTTCTCGAGGTCCACCGGCCCGTGCCCGCCGCGCTTCCAGCACAGCACGTTGCGGCCGTACATGTGCACCCAACCCTTGCAGTCGAAGACCGTCGAGGGCGAGACCACTCCGGTCTCGAGACCCGCGACCGCCATCACGATCTTGAAGGTCGAGCCCGGCGCGTAGAAGCTGGCGATCGTGCGATCGTGCATCGGACGGTCCCGGTCGTTCAGGATCGCCTGCCACTCGGTCGTCGTGATCCCGGAGGCGAACAGGTTCGGGTCGTAAGTCGGCGTCGAGGCGATGGCCAGAACCTCGCCGTTTCGCGGATCCATGAACACACCTGCGCCCACCTCGCCGGCGAGCGCTTCCACCAGAGCCCGTTGGAGCCTGAGGTCGAGCGTCAGCCGAAGGTCCTGGCCGTTTCTGGGGCGGGTCTCCAGCCGGGCCTCACCGAGCTGGCGTCCCATGCTGTTGACCGTGACGAGTTGGGACCCGCGATCCCCGCGGACGCGATCGTCGTAGTACTCCTCGACACCCGACTTCCCGACGACATCGCCCCACTTGAGCGGTCCGTCCACGGGCTGCGAGGCGAGCTGGTCCTCGCTGACCTCGCCGACGTAACCGAGCACGTGGGCGACGACATCGGTCTGCGGGTAGGTCCGAAGCTCTGTTTGGTGGAACTCGACCGAGGGAAACTGCTCGCGTCGCGCCTCGATCGGTGCGAGCTGGTCGAGCGCGAGATCATCCATCAAGATCGCGGGTTCGAAGACCGGGCGGTCCTTGACGCGCTCGAGGCGTCTCTCGAAGTTCTCGTAGGGAACCGCGAGCAGTCTCTCCAATCGACGAAGCTGGGGCTCCTTGTCCCGAAGCCCCTCGCGCACGAGCATCAGCCTGAGCGAGGGTCGCGTCGATGCGATCACGATCCCGTTGCGGTCGGTGACCACGCCCCGCGTGGGCAGCAGCGGCACCCGCCGGAGCCGGTTGAGCTCGGCTTTTTCCGCGTAATCCTCACCGTGGATGACTTGGAGATACCAGAACCCCAGGGCGTACGACAGCAGCAGGGTAAGGACCCCGACGTGAAAGAGCGTCACCCTCCACGACAACCTCTGCTCGAGGAGGTACTCCTTCAGCTCCCAGCGGTCCCTGTAGTCCACGCGATCAGGCTCCACCGCGGATCGACGGGCGTAGATCGCGGCGCCCGGCGAAACGGTCCGTCACGGAGAATGTAAGCACCACGAGAGAACCGACCACTGCCGCTCGCAATGATACCTGCCAGAGGCTCAAGGGCACCGTCCTGAGATCGAGCAAACGGTACAGCCCCAGCTCCAGCAGCTGATCCGCGACCGACAACACGGCGCCGGTTGTCCATCGACCCGGAAAGTTGTTGAGATCCAGGCGCGTCCCGATCCCACCCAACGCCCAACCCAGGAGCGTTTTCTTGAAACCGTTCAATCCGAACACCCCGACCTGGAACCAGGCGTCCTGCAGCAACCCGCCGACGCAACCGACGATCATGGCAGAACGCTGCGAGCGGCGGATGCCGTACCACGCGACCGGCACCAACATGATATCGCCAAACATGTTGACAGACGGGGCCACACGTCCGATCAACGCCTGGAGCCCCAGCACGACGGCAAGCGCGAGCGCCGCACGGAGAACGCTCAACTCTCGCCTCCGAAGCTCTCCTTCGATTCAGCGACATCTCCCGCCGGCACGATCACGAGCACCTCCTCGAGCATCGCGAAGTCCACTTCGGGCTCGACACGGATGGTCTTGGTGATGCCCGAGCTGTCGTCGAGATAGGTCACGCGTCCGATCCCGATCCCCGGAGGGAAGATCCCGTCGAGGCCCGAGGTCACGATCCGATCGTTGAGACGCGTGTCGGCGTAGCTCGGGACGTACGCCATCTCCAGAAGAAAGGGATCGCCCCGTCCGAGCAACATCCCGCCCTGCCGGCTCCGTTGCACCACGCCCGCCACCCCGCTGTTCGGATCCGACAACAGCCGGACGCGGGCCGTGTTGAACGAGACGCTGACGACCCGTCCGACGGCGCCGCCCCACGTGACCACGGCGTGATCGGATCGAACACCGGAGCTCGAGCCGCGATCGATCACGAGAACGTGCTCCTGGTTCGACAGGGTCGCCATGAGAACATGCGCACCGACCGTCTCGGGGACGAGATGCTGTTTCATCTCGAGCAGCTCTCTCAGCCGTTCGTTCTGCAGTGCCTGCTCTTCATAACGGTCGAGCAACGAGCGAACGTGACCGAGCTCGGTCCGCAAGCGCTCGTTCTCGATCTTGGCGTCGCGGAGCTCGCGAATGCCGTCGACGAGGTTCGAGAACCCTCCTCCGATCGCGCTCGACATCGCGACGATCGGCCAGGTCACGGTCACGACCACGTTCTCGAGCGCGGTCGTCCCGTCGGGACGGTTGGCGTTGCTGTACATCATGACGAGCTGGGCGAGCAGCAGAACGGCAAGCAGGATGGCATTTTGACGGGCGGGATTGAGACTCGCCATCGATACCCGCCTCAGTCGAGCGCCACCTTGCGCAGCAAGCCGAAATCGGTCAGCACCTTACCCGTGCCCATGACCACCGAGGTCAGGGGGTCGTCGGCGATCGAGACCGGCAGACCCGTCTCCTCGCGGAGCCGCTTGTCGAGGTTTCGAAGCAACGCACCGCCGCCGGTCAGGATGATCCCACGATCGACGATGTCGGCCGACAGCTCGGGCGGCGTCTGCTCGAGGGCGACCCGCACGGCCTCGATGATCGTGGCCACGGGCTCGGACAGGGCCTCTCGGATCTCCTCGTCGGAGATCACGATTGTCTTCGGAACTCCCTCGACGAGGTCACGACCCTTGATTTCCATCGTGATTTCTTCGTCGAGCGGGAACGCCGATCCGAGCTTCATCTTGACTTCTTCGCCGGTGCGCTCGCCGATCAGGAGATTGTACTTGCGCTTGATGTACTGGATGATCGCCTCGTCCATCTCGTTGCCGGCCACCCGCACCGACTTCGAGTAGACGATACCGGCGAGCGAGATCACGGCGATGTCGGTGGTCCCTCCGCCGATGTCGACGACCATGTTGCCGCTCGGCTCGGTGATGGGCAGCCCCGCCCCGATCGCCGCCGCCATCGCCTGGTCCACCAGGTACACCTCGGCCGCCTTCGCCTTGAGCGCCGAGTCCTTGACCGCGCGCTTCTCGACC
>JBFJTV010000307.1:0-4156 GCA_041625075.1 Candidatus Polarisedimenticolaceae bacterium
CGGACCGAAGTCGATCTGCGGCCAGCGCGACTCGAGCTCGGCGCGCGTCAGGCGCTCGTGTTCTACGTCGAGCTCTCTCAGGGTCTCGAGCGTATTGACCGCGAACGGGTCTTGCTCGCGAGCCATCCACAGCACCCCGGATCGCTGGAACAAGCTCGGGCGCGCCGATCGGCGGAACAGTTCTTTCCACATCCCCAGCGAGCGCATCGACCACCGCGTGTAAATCTTCTGATTGCCGTACCCCATCCGGATGACCCGCGTTTGCCCTCCCGAACTGGAACGGGCGTTACCGGGTCCGTACGCATCGATCAAGACGACCCGTCGGCCCGCCTCCTGAAGCCGGAGCGCGATCCAAGAACCGAACACCCCCGCTCCGACCACTGCCACGTCGTAGCCGCGTCCTCTCGCCGCCGAGGGCGCCGTACCGTGCACCAGACCCGGAGCGAGCCCGACACCCATCGTCACCGCACCCATCGTCTTGAGGAATCGTCGTCGCGTCGTCTTCATCGGTCGCCCCCCCTTGCCCTGCGCCCGTGGGAAGTTGCTCCAGTACAGAATACCGAAACAACGACGCCGATCCGAAAGAGAAGGAGTATTCTGACCACTCTTGTCCGTCGTGGCTCCCCGCGGCGGACACAGGGGGTGACCATGACGACAACGCAAGTCGGTGTGACGATCGTACTCGCGACCTGCCTCTTCGTGGTCTGCGCCGCCGGGACGACGCCCTTCGAGCGGGGGCCGCTGGCCGCGGACGACGCGGAGAGGAAGATCCTGGACGTTCTCGACGACATGGACCGCAATCAACGCGAGGGAATGATGAACGTTCCCGTGGAGGACGGCCGGCTGTTGCGGCTGCTCACCGAGACGATGGGCGCGAAGCACGTCGTCGAGATCGGAACGTCCAACGGGTACTCGGCCATCTGGATCTGTCTGGCCCTGCGAAAGACCGGCGGCGAGCTGACCACGTACGAGATCGACGCCGACCGGGCGAGGCTCGCCCGCGAGAACTTCGAGCGGGCCGGTGTGCAGAGTCTCGTCACGTTGGTCGAAGGTGACGCCCACGAGGAGGTAACCAAGCTCGAGGGGCCGATCGACCTGCTGTTCCTCGACGCGGACAAGAAGGGCTACGTCGACTACCTCGACAAGCTCGCGCCGCTGGTGAGACCGGGAGGCTTGATCGTCGGACACAACATGGTGCGACCGGAACCGGACCCCCGCTATCTCGACGCCATCACGACCAACCCGGATCTCGAGACGGTGTTCCTGAACATGGAGATCGTCGGAATCGCCGTGTCGCTCAAGAAGCGCTGAGTTTGGTGTCCGGCGCCCTCCCCGATCTTGATGGGCCTCCCGCGAGACGCCGGCCTCGATCCTTGTGACCCGGGCATCGGGGTGTACGCTGCAATCCTGTTAGGATGACGCGCATGTCCGAGGACAAGAACACCTCGAGCCGACGCCCGTGGACGCTTCCGCGGACGGACCGCGAGCGCGCCCTTGCGACCCGAGGTACGTTCTTGCTGCACTTGCGACCGATCCGCCTTTCGGCGCGAACGATCCGATGGGCCCACACCTTCGGTCTGGGCGGCTCGTCCCTGGTCCTGTGGCTCACGCTCGCGTTCAGCGGCATCCTGATGCTGCTGGTCTACCAGCCCGTCCCGGACGTCGCCTGGGATTCGGTACAAACGCTGGACCGCGCTACGCGCTTCGGATCGCTTGTTCGCGGTGTGCACTACTGGAGCGCGAACCTTCTGCTCGTCGTGATCCTGCTCCACGTCGCGCGGGTCGTGCTGACCGGTGGCTACCATCGCCCGCGCCGGCTGAACTGGGCCGTGGGCTCAGCTCTGTTGTTGTTGGTACTGGCCTCCGCGTTCACGGGCTATCTGCTTCCCTGGGACCAGCGGGCCTACTGGGCCGTCACGGTCTCCACGGGAATGCTGGTCTATGTGCCCGGCCTCGGCGATGCGTTACGGCACATCGTGCAGAGGGGCGCCGAGATCGGTTCCGACACGCTGCTCGCGTTTTACACCTACCACACCACGGTGATCCCGGTGCTGCTGATCGCGGGGATGGCGTTCCACTTCTGGCGCGTGCGCCGGGCGGGTGGCGTCGTCGCGCCTTCGGATGACGCCGATGGTGCGAGGGGGAGCACCGAAAAGGTCCTGTTCTTCCCCGATCTCCTCGTCCGCGAGATCGCTCAGGCGTTGATCGTGCTTGCGGTCGTGGTCGTTCTCGGTGCGTTCGTGGGCGCTTCGATCGGCGAGCGGGCCAACCCCGGAATGAGCCCGAACCCGGCGAAGGCGCCGTGGTACTTCATGGGGTTTCAGGAGCTTCTGATTCACCTGCATCCCACCGTCGCGGTGCTGCTGCCGATGGCGGCCATCGTCGGCTTCGCCGCGTTGCCGCTGCTGGGCCGGGACGACGGCCCCGTGGGCCGCTGGTTCTTGACGCCGACCGGCAGGCGTAGCGCGGCCGGCGCAGCGGTGCTTGCGGTCGTGCTGACGACGCTGGCGGTCATCGCGGACGATGCGGTCGGCGCAACCACCGCGTCTCCTGGTGGGTGGGTCGTGCGAGGTCTGGTCCCGGTCGCCGTCCTGGTCGGTTTCATCGCCACGGCGTGGGTGGGCCTCCGGCGGTCCGGCGCCGACCGCAACGAGACACTCCAGGCGATCGTCGTCTTTGTGTTCGTCTCGTTCGCCACGCTGACCGTCATCGGGGTGTTCTTTCGTGGCCAGGGCATGGCCCTGCGTCTGCCCTGGGGTAGCTGAGCGATGCGTCGACGCCGGTTCGTGGTTCGCTTGTGGGGGCTGCTCGGGGGCGTCCTCGCTCTCGAGCTCGGCTGGGTCGTCAGCTCTTTTTTCGGGCCGCGCGGCGGTAGGGTCGAGTCGGAGAGGGGAGTGTTCGTCGCCGGACCGGCCGACAGCTTCGCGCCGGGTAGCGTGACCGCTTTTCCCGCAGGGCGCTTCTACCTGGCCCGGCTCGACGATGGCGGTTTTCTCGCGCTCGACCGCACCTGCACCCATCTCGGCTGTACCGTGCCGTGGAATCCGGAGACGGGCCGCTTCGAGTGCCCCTGTCATGCGTCGTCGTTCGACATCGCCGGGACGGTCCTGTCTCCACCGGCGCCGCGACCGCTCGATTTGTACCCGGTCCGAATCGAAAACGGGGTGGTCAAGGTCGACATCGCTCGGCGCGTGCGACGGCCGGCGTTCGATCCGTCCCAGGTGGTCCACGCGTGAACGATACAGCTCCGGACACGGCGGGGAGAGACCCGGCACTCCGCCGGTGGGAGATCGCCGGGCTGACCGCCCTCGCGGTGATCGTGATCGCGATCCCGCTGTCCCTGCTTCGCCCGGCCCGATCCGGCCCGACCCCGGCGTTGATGGAAACCGAGGCGGCGTTTGTCGGCGGCGAGGCCTGCAAGGACTGCCACCAGGTCGCCTACGACCGCTGGCGCGGATCAGACCACGACCTCGCCATGGCGGAGGCCACCGACGAGACCGTCCTGGGCGATTTCGATGACGCCGTCTTTGACGACGGACGTGTGACGACCCGTTTCTACCGTCGCGACGGCAAATTCCTCGTGCACACCGAGGGGCCCGGTGGAGCCATGGCCGAGTTCGAGATCACCTACACGTTCGGCCACGATCCCCTGCAGCAGTACCTGGTTCCGTTTCCCGGAGGGCGGCTCCAGAGTCTCAACGTCACGTGGGACGCCGAGCGCGAGCAATGGTTCCGGCAGTACCCCGATCGCGACATCCCTGCCGACGACTGGCTGCACTGGACCCGGAACGGTCAGAACTGGAACGGCATGTGCGCCGAGTGTCATTCCACCAACCTCCGCAAGGGCTACGACCCGGACAGCGATACCTACAACACGACGTGGTCCGATATCGACGTCGGCTGCGAGGCGTGCCACGGTCCGGGCTCGCGTCATGTTGCGTGGGCCAGGATCGCGCCGATGGCTCGTCCGGAGGTTCCCGATGTCGGGCTCGCCGTGACGACTTCCCGGATCTCGCCCCGGAGGATGGTCGAGCTGTGCGCACCGTGTCACTCGCGACGAGCCGAGCTCGGCGACTATGACCACACGGGAACCGAACTGCTCGACCACATGTTGCCGTCGTTGCTGCGCGAGGAACTCTACGAGGCCGACGGTCAG
>JBFJTV010000308.1:0-4155 GCA_041625075.1 Candidatus Polarisedimenticolaceae bacterium
AGCCCGTGGCCGGCGACGTAGCCGACGACGCTGTAGGCGCCGCGGACAACCCGGTGAACCTCGCGCACCGCGGCGTAGTAGGCCTCGATCGAAAACTCGTTGTTTCCGGATCTGGCGAGGGCGTTGGCGAAGACGTTGAGGATCACCTCGACGTCACAGCCCGAGTACAGATGACGGCGATCATCCTTGGCGAGGTCGGTCCGGAGCGCATCGTAGTTGGCAACGTTGCCGTTGTGGGCCATCACGATGCCGAAGGGGTAGTTGACGGTGAACGGCTGCGCGTCCTCGCCACCCCCGGACCCGACGGTCGGGTAGCGCACGTGCCCCACGGCAAGGCTACCCTTCAGCCGCGCGACGTTGGCGTCGGAAAAGATCTCGCGGACGAGGCCTTCGCCTTTCTTGATGTGAAAGCGCCCGTCGTAGGTGATGATCCCGGCCGCGTCCTGGCCGCGATGCTGGATCGTCAGGAGACCCTCGTAGATCTCGCCGACCGCGGACGGAACTCCGACGACTCCGATGAATCCACACATGCGTGACGCCTCCGATCCCTCGCTTGGGAACCCATCCGCCGGCGAAGGGAACCGCCCGTCGAAGCGATCATGGTATCACCCCGCCTACGAAGGGTCTGACGGCTTGCAGGAACGCTTCAAAGCTCGAGCTCAGCATGAACTCCGCATGAAATCCGCCCTCGACCTCGTGGAGCCTCGCGTGCGGGATCAGCTTGGCGTAGCGCTCCGCGTGGCGGCGCGACACCAGCCAGTCATCGCCGCCGTGGATGACCAGAGTGGTTGCCTCGATCCGCGCCAGCTCCTTTTCGGACAGGGAGCGTCGCCACAGTCCCCTCGGCCATCCGAGCCACGTCATCCGGCGTTTGCGCCCGAGGACGACCGGGAGGTGGCGCAAGAAATCGCGGTTGAGCGGCCAGTGGTCGAGGACGCGCAGATCGACGGGCGCGCCCACGAGGACCAGGCGATCCACCTTCGCGCCGTGCGACGCCGCCTTGGCCGCGTTGAACCCCCCGAACGAAAAGCCGATCACCGTCACGCGCCGTCCACCCCCGGCAAGATGCTCCGTCGCGGCCGAGACCTGGCGCCATTCCTCGCGTCCCCACGTGAAGAACCCGGGGGTGTCGCCGTGCCCCCGGACGTCGATCGAGAGAACGTCGTGGTCTTCGGAAAGGACCGCTGCGAGTTTTCCGATCTGACCGAGCCGGCGGTCGCACATGATCCCGTGGACGAGAACGACCGCGCTGTCACGGCCGCCGTCAAAGAGGGTGCCGACGAACTCCCTCCCCGACCCGTCCCGCAAGACGAGCGATTCGGTGACGTTGATCACACTCTAAGGTTACGCGAGCTCTTCGCCGGTGTCGCCTGTGGAAACCGCCGGGCGGCCGAAGAGCCGCCGCACGAACTCCCTCGCATCGACGGTGAGACTGAACAACGCGGGGACGAGGACGAGGGTGAAGAGCGTCGAGAGCGCCAGCCCCCCGATGACGACGCTCCCGAGACCGCGGTAGAGCTCGGAGCCCGCCCCCGGAAAGAGCACCAGGGGGAGCATGCCGAAGATACTGGTCGCGGTGCTCATGAAGATCGGCCGAACACGCGTGCGCACGGCCTCGGGAATCGCGTCCTTGGGCGACATTCCCTCGCGCACGTGGTTGAGCGACTGGTGGACGATCAGGATGGCGTTGTTGACCACGATCCCGATCAGGATCACGAACCCCAGCATCGTCAGGATGTCCATCGCCTGGTGGCCGATCGTGAGGTTGATCACCCGGAGACCGAGGAACCCCCCGAGCGTCGCCAGCGGCACCGAGAACATGATCACCAGCGGGTAGACCCAGGACTGGAACAACGCCGCCATCAGCAGGTAGGTAACCGCGAGCGCGAGAAGGAAGTTACCGGCCAGGGCCTTCCGGGTCCGGACCAGGTCATCCGCCGTTCCGGTGAGCCGCACCGACAGCGGCGCCCGAACGTTCGCCGGGTCGATGACGTTGGTCTGCAGCAAGTCCATCGCTTCCTCGAGTGGCATCTGCTCGGGAGGCGTGACCTCGAGACGAACCGAACGCTGCCGCTCCTGGTGGTTGATCTGGACCGGACCACCCACGAGCTCGATGCTCGCCACCGAACCGAGCGTCGCCAGCTTGCCCCCGGGCGTGTTGATCGGCACCGCCTCGAGATCGTGGCCGAAACGATAGGTGTTCTCGTCGCCCTTGAGGATGAGATCGATCTCGCGTCCGTCGATCTTGAAGTCGCTGACTTTTGCGCCATCGACGAGCGCGTTCACCGTGAAGCCGAGTTCGCGGTTGGTGATGCCCAGATCGGCCATGCGGCGTCGATCCGGAATCACGCGCAGCTCGGGTGTGCCCAGATCGAGGCTGGGGATCGGTCGTGCCTGGGCGCCTGGGACCTCGCTGAAGATACGACCGAACATCACCTGTCCGGTCGTCACCAGGGGCTCGAGCTCGGGCCCGCGGAGATCGACGTTGATCTTGCGGCCGCCGCCCATCCCCTGCTCGAAGATGCTCACCTGCATCGCGACACCAAAGCTCCCGGGGATCTTACCGAGCGATTGTTGTAGAACCGGAATCAGGTCGCGCACCCGGCGGTCGTCGTTGCCACGCATCCCCATGAACACCTGGTCGCTGATACCCACGTAAAAGAAGTCACGGAGTCCGCCGCCTTCCAGCGCGAGCGCCTCGGGTGACCCCGCCTCGACCTCCCAGCGCGGTCGAAGGTCCGCCTCGATGATCTCGGCGATGTCCTCGAGCTCGTCGAGGTTGTAACCGGGCGGCGGCACCAGAATGCCGATGGCGAAGTTGCTGTTCCCGGTCGGGAGGTACTCGGTCTTGGGCATGAGCAGCCACGAGCCGCCGATGGAGATCACGGTGAGACCGACGACGACGACCAGCCGCCGCGCGACCCCGGCATTGAGCCACGACGACAGCGACGCGATGCGATTGGGAACGCTCCCGATCGCGGCGTCGGCACGTGCCGCGACACCACGGAAACCCCTGGACGGCTCGTCACCCGCACGACTCGCCCCGCCGTCCCGGCTACGGCCCAAGATCCTCGCCGCCAGCGTCGGGATCACCGTCATCGCGGTGATCAGGCTCAGCAGCACCGCCGCCGAGATCGCGATGGCGATGTCGCGGAACAGTTGCCCGGCCTCGTCCTGGACGAAGATCACCGGCAGGAAGACGGCGACGGTCGTCAGGGTCGAGGCCAGAACGGCGCCCCAGACCTCCCTGGCGCCGGTGAACGCCGATTCCCTTCGCGACCCACCGGACTGGTAGTGCCGGAAGATGTTCTCGAGTACGACGATGCAGTTGTCCACCACCATGCCGACCGCGAAGGCCAGACCGGCCAGCGAGATGACGTTGATTGACCGCCCCGACACGGCCATCACCAGAAACGTCGCCACCACCGAGATGGGAATCGAGATCGCCACGACGAACGTGCCGCTCGCCGACCGCAGGAAGAGGAGCAGCACGGCGATCGCCAGGATCCCGCCGATCACGATGTTCGACTCGACGAGATTCAGCGACGATTTGATGTAGTCGGTCTGGTCGTAGACCTGCTCGAAGATCAGCCCCTGAGGCCGGATCAGATCGCGATCGATCTCCGCCGCGACCCCACGGATCTCGTCCATCACATCCAAAACGTTGGTGCCCGGCTCCTGCAGTGCGTTGACGGCCAGACCCGGCTGGCCCTTGTAGCGAACGAACGCGAGAGGCTTGCGGTGCCCCAGCTCGACACGTCCGACGTCGCGGACGTAAACCGGGGCGCCCTCGACCGTCTTGATGATGACGTTGCCGACGTCCTCCGGGCTGCGGTAGTCGCCGGCCGTGCGGACCAGGTAGCGGCGCTTGCCCTCGTCGAAATCGCCGCCGGAATAATCCTTGTTCTCCGACGCCAGCGCGGTGGCCACCTCGGTCATGGTGATCTTGCGAACCGCGAGCGCGTCGGGATCGACGATGACCTGCATCTCCCGCTCGCGGCCGCCGTAGATGTTCGACTGCGCCACACCGCTCACTCGCTCGAGACGCGGCTTGATCTCGTCATCGACCCAGTCGAACAGGGTCGCAACATCGGTATCGTTGCCGGGCGCGGTGGAGATCATGAACCACGCCATGGCATTCGCGTCCCTGTCCAC
>JBFJTV010000309.1:0-4146 GCA_041625075.1 Candidatus Polarisedimenticolaceae bacterium
GAGATCCGTGAGCACGGTGCACCGCACCGGCTCCCCGTTGAGCCGCGCTCCCTCGCCTCGCGCCGCGTGATAGGTCTCATCGTGGAACGGATCGTAAACCGCCGCGGCGGCCAGGCCCGACGGATCCTTGAGCGCGATCGAGACGGCAAAGGTCGAGACCCCGTGAATGAAGTTGGTCGTGCCGTCGAGCGGATCCACGATCCACCGGAATCCCTCGGTCTCGACGTCGGGGTGACCCTCCTCGGCCGTGATCTGGTGGTCGGGGAACCGCCCGCGGAGATAGCCGACGATCGTGTCCTCCGCCTCGCGGTCCGCCTCGGTCACGTAGTCGTGGAGACCCTTGGTCTCGACCTCGATCGCGCCACGGCGAAACGCGCGACGGAGCCCCTCGCCGGCACGGTGCGCGGCCTCGCAAGCAGCCTCCTCGTAGGGGTTCACTTGCGCCTCGTCTGCTCTTTTCGAGCCCGCGGGTGGGAGCGATCGTAGACCTTCATGAGCGCGTCCATGCTGACGTGCGTGTAGCGCTGGGTCGTCGAGAGCGACGAGTGGCCGAGCAGCTCCTGGATCGCGCGGAGATCGGCGCCCGCGTCGAGCAGGTGGGTGGCGAACGAGTGCCTCAGGGCATGCGGCGACACCCTGGCCTGGACCGCGGCCTCGCGCAGCCGGCGGTCGAGGATTCGGCGGACGCTGCGGTCGCGCAGCCGGCCGCCCCGAAGATTCAGAAAGAGCGCGCCCGCGTCGCTCGCCTTGACGCGCAGGGCGCTCGACGACACCACCCACTTGCGTACCGCGTCGATGGCCTTGGATCCGACCGGCACCATGCGCTCCTTCGAGCCCTTGCCAAGGACCCGCACCATCCCGGCGTTGAGATCGACGTCGTCGAGGTCGAGCCCCACCAGCTCGCTGACCCGCAGACCGGTGGCGTAGAGAAACTCCAGGATCGCGCGATCGCGCACGGAGCCCGGGTCGGAGGCCTTGATGCGATCGAGCAACGCGAAGACCTCGTCGATCGTCAGCTCGCGGGGGAGCTTCTTGGGTACCTTGGGTGTTTGCACCGCTGCCGCGGGATTGACCTCGAGCCGGCCCTCGCGCACCGCGTGGTTCAGGAAGGAGCGCACGGCGGAGAGCTTGCGCGCCACGGTCGACTTGCCGAGTCCCTGCCGGCTCATATGGGCGACAAAGCCACGCACCGCCAACCTGTCGATCTCCTCGGGTCCCGGGGGCGGCCCGCCGACGTGCTCTTCGGCGAGGTAGACCCCGAATTGGCTCAGGTCGTTTTCGTAGGCCCGGATCGTCTCGGCGGACATATGCCGCTGGTCGCCGAGATAGGCGAGAAAGGCGTTGACGGCCTTGTGATAGCGCGAGTGTTTCAAGGGACCGATCGCTCCACGACGATCCGTTCGCCGCTGTCGTTGATAAAGCCGTCGATCGAGTGCAGCGCGCGCTCGGATCGCGCGAGGCGCTTCTCCTTCTTCCTGCGGATCCCGGCGGGTGGTGGTGGCAGCAGCCCGAACGCCGCATTGGTCGGCTGGTAGTCGGCCGGGTCGGTGTGGGCGATGTAGTGGCACAGCGCGCCGAGCATGGTCTCCGGCGGAAGCGTGAGGACCTCGAGCCCGCGGGCCAGACGGGAGGCGTTGATCCCGGCGAGCAGCCCCGTGGCGGCCGACTCGGTGTACCCCTCGACCCCGGAGATCTGCCCCGCGAAGAGCAGGCCCGGCCGCCTCCGGGTCTGAAGTGTCGGGTTCAGCACCGTCGGGGCGTTGATGTAGCAGTTGCGGTGGATCTGCCCGAGACGGACGAAGCTCGCCGACTCGAGACCGGGGATCGTCCGGAAGATCCGTTTTTGCTCGGGCCATCGCAACTGGGTCTGGAACCCGACCATCGAGTAGTGCTCGGCCGCGAGGTTGTCCTGTCGCAGCTGCACGACGGCCCACGGACGACGGCCGGTCCGTGGGTCGGTCAGCCCCACGGGTTTCATCGGTCCGAACGCGAGCGTGTCCCGGCCGCGGCGCGCCATCTCCTCGATCGGGAGACAGCCCTCGAAGAACGGCGTCTCGTCGATGTCGTGAAGCGGGGCCTTCTCACCGGCGAGTAGCTCTTCGACGAACCGCTCGTATTCCTCTCGGCTCATCGGGCAGTTGAGGTAGTCACTCCCTTCGCCCTTGCCGTAGCGTGATGCCGCAAAGACGATGGAGCGGTCGATCGAGTCGGCCTCGACCACCGGTGCGATCGCGTCGAAGAAGTACAGGTAGTCGGTGCCGCAGAAGGTCGCGATCGAGTCGGCAAGCCGCTCGGAGACCAGCGGGCCCACGGCGAGGATCACGGGGTCGGCCGTCGGGATCTCGGTCACCTCTTCGCGGATCAGCGTGATCGCCGGGTCGTTTTCGATCGCGCCGGTGACGGTCTCGGCGAAGACCTCGCGGTCGACTGCCAGCGCGGCCCCCGCCGGAACTCGCGCGTCGTGCGCCGCGTCGAGAATCAGCGAGCCCAGCCTGCGCATCTCCTCCTTGAGAAGCCCGTGCGCCGTCGAGATCTCCATCGACTTCAGCGAGTTCGAGCAGACCAGCTCGGCCAGACGACCGCTGCGGTGGACCGGTGTCGGACGGACCGGGCGCATCTCGTAAAGCCGCACCTCGCAGCCTCGCCGCGCGGCCTGCCAGGCGGCCTCGGCACCGGCCAGCCCGCCTCCCACCACGGTGACGACCCTGCGCTCCACGTCGGTCTCCCGGGCCACAAGCCCTTAATCTTCACCATGATAGCGCAACCCACGGGGCCACCTTGCGACCGCCGGAAACCGGGGACCCGTCTCGTTGGACGCCCTACAGGTCTCCGGGTATATTCGTGGGGTTCCCAAAACAGGATTGTTGGAGGTTACGAATCGTCATGAAGCACTACAAACTCCTTCTGATCGTCCTCGTTGTTCTGGCGGCGGCCGTTCCCGTGCTGACCAAGAGGAGCGGTGGCTCGGAAGAGCCTGCGACGACCGGCGGTGCAGAAGGACAAGAGGTCGTTGCCTACCTGCACGGTGAGCCGATCTACGCCGAGGAAGTCGATGCCCGCATCCTCGCGCAGATCCTGAAGCTGAAGCAGCAGATATACGAGAACCGCAAGAACGCCCTCAAGACGCTGGTGGACGAGCGCTTGATGGAAGAAGAGGCCACGAACCGCGGCATCACCACCGACCAGTTGTACAACGCCGAGGTCTTGGACAAGGTCGGAGCGATCACCGCCGAGGACGTCGAGAAGTTCTACAACGCCTTCCGGTCCGACGCGGCGATCCGTGGCAAGTCGCTCGAGGAAGCCGAGCCGATCATCAGGAAGAGCCTCCGCCAGAAGCGGCTGACCGACGCCGAGGAAGGATTGCTGCAGGCGCTCTACGCCACGGCGAATTACAAGGTCGCCATGCGGCCTCCGCGTGTGGACGTACCGGTGCCCGACGGCGAACCGTCAAAGGGACCCGAGGACGCGCCGATCACCATCGTCGAGTTTTCGGACTTCCAGTGCGGCTTCTGCAAGCGGGTCGAGAAGACCGTTGACCAGCTCTTCGTGGAGTATCCCGGCCAGATCCGAGTGATCTACCGCGACTTCCCGCTTCGCAATCACAACCGCGCGACGCCGGCCGCGATCGCGGCACGCTGCGCGGGCGACCAGGACAAGTACTGGGAGTACCACGAGAACCTGTTCGAGGTCTCGGGGAGCCTCAGCGACGAGGACCTCCTCGATCGCGCTGAAACGGTCGGACTCGATATGGACGTGTTCAGCGAATGTGTCGAGTCGCAGGCACACGCGGACGCCGTGAAGCTGTCGTTTGCGCACGGGTCGATGGTCGGGGTGAAGGGGACGCCGACGTTCTTCATCAACGGCCGCCAGATCGCGGGCGCAAAGCCGCTCGCCGACTTCAAGGCGATCATCGACGAGGAGCTGGAGCTCAGCGACGGTGGCTAGGTCCAGGTCGCTTGGATTCGAAGGGCGCTGAATCGGCGCCGCAGAAGTTCACTCCCAGCCGCTGCCGGTTTTGCCCGGCAGCGGCTTTTTGTTTGGGGGGTCGGCGGGTTGGGAGTGAAGGGTCGTTCAGTCCCCGGAGAAGTGCGCCTCTGGGGTTGGGAGTTCTTCGTCGCACTCCCCCGGGAACTTGAACAACACCAC
>JBFJTV010000310.1:0-4145 GCA_041625075.1 Candidatus Polarisedimenticolaceae bacterium
CGGTGCTCGGGGCGACGCGCCAGACACCGCACGTGACTGGCGTCGTCCTCGAGAGCCTCGAGCAGGCGACCGCCGACGTAACCGGTGGCGCCGGTCAGCAGAACGGTTTCGGATGGAGATCGTGCGGGCATGGATCTTCTCTGTCTGTTTTCGTTCGACCGGAGGGATTTTACGTTTTTGTCTAGGGCTTGTCAATAATATGATTGACAAAAGGTGGACAGAGGGCTAGGATCCCTCATCCTGGAGAAAAAGGCATGAGTTCAAACTCTTCCGGACCTCCCGTGTTCCTGATTCTCGGAGCGACCGGTGGTATGGGGTCCGCTCTGGCCCGATGCCTCGAGGCCTCGGGGAGCCGCGTCTGCGTTGCCGGTCGAGATCAAGCCAAGCTGGACGCGCTCGACGTCAGGGCCGAGGCGGGACGGCGTCAAGTCGATGCGACCTCTCCCGAGCAGGTCGAGCGCGCCGCCAGGGAGGTGGCAGATCACGGTGGGCTCGACGGGATCGCCAACTGCGTGGGTTCGTTGCTCTTGAAACCGGCCCACGTCACCCGCCCCGAAGAGTGGCACGAGACGATCGCGACGAATCTGGGGTCTGCCTTCGCCGTGGCGCGAGCGGCGGGTCGAGTGATGACTTCGGGAGGCTCGGTCGTCTTCGTGGCGTCGGCCGCGGCCCGTGTCGGGGTGGCAAACCACGAGGCGATCGCCGCCGCGAAGGCTGGAGTCATCGGCCTCACCCTGAGCGCTGCGGCGACCTACGCGCCCAAGCGGCTGAGATTCAACGCGGTCGCGCCGGGGCTCGTGCGGACCCCCCTGACCGCGCGCATCACCGGGAATCCCGCCGCAACGGAGGCTTCGGTAGCGATGCATGCCCTCGGGCGCCTCGGCGAGCCGGCGGATGTAGCGCGCATGATTGCTTGGCTGCTCGACCCGACGAACGACTGGGTCACCGGGCAGGTATTCGGTATCGACGGGGGTCTGGCCACCGTTCGCTCGAAAGGCGGGTGAATGCGAAGGGCGGTTGTCTGGCTCACCGTCGCAGTTGTAACGGTAATTGTGGTTGAAGCCTCGGCCGGGGGGTTGATGTTGTTCGATTTCAATCGTGAGAACACCGTGGACGACTGGTACTCGATCAATGATGGCGTCATGGGTGGACTCTCCACGGGCGGCATGGAGCAGGCGTCCGCGGGTACCGCGGTCTTCGCCGGAGCCGTTTCCCTGGAGAACAACGGCGGGTTTGCCTCGGTGCGATCGCGGCCGCGCATGCTCGACCTACGCGATTTCTCCAGCCTAGCGCTTCGAATTCGCGGCGACGGCAAGGGTTACAAGGTCAATCTGCGGACCGACTCTCGTTTCGACGGCATTCTCTACCGGAGTGCATTCGAGACCCGGAACGGGGTCTGGGAAACGGTCGTCTTGCCGCTCGATGAATTCGTCCCGACCTTCCGCGGCAGAGTGGTCCGGGACGCGCCGCCCCTCGATCGGTCCGCTATCAATTCGATCGGCCTGATGATCTCCGACGGACAGGAAGGACCGTTCCGACTTGAAGTCGAGTGGATACGGGCCGTCGCAGATTGAGGGGTGTTCTTGACCGTCCCCGCGGAGATCGGTTGGGCGTTACTCCTGAACGTTGCCGCGACTCTGTTCATGACCGGGGTCATCTGGTTCGTCCAGGTCGTGCATTACCCCCTCATGGCAGAGGTCGGGCCCGATAGCTTCGCCGCCTACGAGGCAGCGCATACGAGGCGAACCGGTTGGGTCGTCGCGCCGACCATGCTTGTTGAAGCGGTGACTGCTGCGTACCTGGTGATCTTCGCTCCGGTGGACGTTCCGCGCTGGCAGACCGTGGTCGGGTTCTCGCTCGTCGTGCTCATCTGGCTTTCGACCGCCCTGCTGCAGGTGCCTCAGCACCGAAAGCTCGAGTGCGGCCTCGATCGGGCCGCCCACGGCCGTCTCGTGTCGACGAATTGGTTGCGCGTCATCGCCTGGACTCTACGGTCCGCGCTCGTGGTCCACTGGTTGATGTGAGCCGGGGCGGGGGAAGCGATCCTGGGTGTGCCGACCCACCCCCCGTGGCCCGAGCCGTCAAGAGCCTAGCCGGTCCTCGACCGGATGGAGCCATCGGAACGCGACGCACTCGTCGAGCGCGGCCGGAATGCCCTCTTCGATGGTGGGATAGACGGGCTGCAGTTCGAGCTCGGCCCACAGGGTCTCGGGCCGGACCTCGAGGTTGAGGTTCCAGCCGATCACGGTATCGGTGGTGAGAATCGTCGGTTGACGGCGAATGAGCTGAAAGGGACGAACGAGCGCCGCCCCGGCAAGCGCAACCGACTCGGGCAATCGAGTGAATCGCAGCCTCGGGTAGTATCGGCGGACCACGTCGAAGAAATCGAACCACGTCGTGGCTCCGCGGTCCGAAACCGGAAAGGACCCTTCGATGCCCTTTTCCGCAGCCGAGATCAACAAACGGGCGGCGTCGTGCACGTGGAGGTGGGCGAACCGGTTCCCGCCCCGCCCCGGAACGATCAGGCGACCCTTGGAGATCTTCGAGAAGAACAGATCGCGAGCTCCGTAGACATGCGGGAGGCGGATCGCGGAGAACCTCATTCCCGATCGCTCGGCGGCGGCTTCCAGCTTGTGCTCGGCCTCCAGCTTCGCGCGACCGTAGCCGAGACGTGGCCGTGGCGGGGTCGCCTTATCGATCGGCTCCGGTTGGCCGTCGTAGACGAACATGCTGCTGCCGTACACGAAGGTTCGCACCCCGGCCCTCGTGGCAGCCTCGATCAGGGCCTGGGAGCCGGAGACGATCGTCGGTTTGAGAAGCCGGTATTCTTCGAACGTGGCCCGCGCCCCGAGATGGATGATCGCGTCGATCCCCGTGACCGCGCGCTCCAGACCCTCGGTGCTCTCGAGGTCACCGTGCATGAGCTCGGCGTCGAACCGTCGGAGGAGCAAGCCCCTTTCCGGCCGACGAACGAGCAGACGCGGCCCGAGGCCGCGCTCGGCAAGCACTCGCGCGACTTCATACCCGATGAAGCCGGTCGCGCCCGTGACGAGAACACGCATGGGAGTCCGCCTAAACCTTCAGATCGGAACGATGGGTATAGTAACAACATCCGGCAACACGACTTGCCAGGAGGGTCGCGTCGATGCGACGCGTCCGGAGAACGACCATGGGCCAGCACGAGTTCTCGTGTCTTCTCGAGGACCGGAACACGGATCCGAACGGCCGACAATGGATCTTCGTGCCGTACGATCAGCTCAACGACGGCATCGGCCCGCTGTGCCGCGAGGATCCCTCCGAGCTCGGGATCGTTCTGATCGAGAACCCGTGGAAGGCAGCACGGCGTCCTTACCACAAGCAGAAGCTGGCTTTCGTGTTGGCCAACCTTCGTCAATTTGCTCTCGAGCAGGCGAAACGCGGGGTCGCGGTGCGGCACGTCGTCGCCGACGGACCCTACCGGCGCACGCTCAAGAACGTGATCGAGGAGCTCGGAGCGGACGACGCCGTGCGGGTGATGCAACCGGCCGAGTACGAGCTGCGCGTCGATCTCGAGCCGCTGATCCAAGACGGCCTCGTGGAGGCAATCCCTCATGAAGGCTGGCTGACGACGACCGAACAGTTCGAGAGAAGCCAGAAGAACGATACCTGGCGCATGGATGCGTTCTACCGACTCGTTCGCCGGGAAAGCGGCATCCTCATGGAGGACGGCAAGCCGGTCGGCGGCAAGTTCAGCTTCGACGCGGAGAACAGAAAGGCCTGGAGGGGCGACCCGCCGGCACCCGAGCTCCCCACGTTCAAGACCGATCGCGTCACCGAGGAAGTCGGCGATCTCATCGAGGAGAAGTTCGGAGACCACCCGGGCAGGCTCGATCTCGACGCGCTACCCGCGAGCCTCGCCGATGCGAGGAAGCTCTGGAAATGGGCCAAACGACAGTGCCTCCCCAACTTCGGTCCTTACGAAGACGCCATGTCGACGCGCTCGACCAACATCTTCCACACGCGAGTCTCGAGCCTGATGAACCTCCATCGGATTCTTCCCGAGACGGTCGTGGCTGACGTTGCCGGGCTCGACACTTCGCTGGCCAGCAAGGAGGGCTTCATCCGGCAGGTGCTCGGTTGGCGGGAGTTCATGCATCACGTTCACG
>JBFJTV010000311.1:0-4136 GCA_041625075.1 Candidatus Polarisedimenticolaceae bacterium
AGAAAATGGTGAGCTGTTTCATCAGATGACCTCGTGGGCGTCCAGCGAGAAGACCCGGACGCTCTCCCCCATATCGCACTGTTCGCAGAACCCCCGCACGGCTTCCAAGAGCTCCTGCGCCTTGGCCTCGTCCACCGCCGTGAAGAACAGAGAGCCGACGCCGGGAAAAGCACGCGTACCCAGGCGCTTGCCCGTTTCCCCGGAACCGCGCACCTCCGGTATCTCGGTGTAGCCCTGAACCTCGTGCCGGTCGATGATTTCTCGGAGCTCCGGCGCGAGGCTCTCGGGGCACATGATCAGCAGCAGTTTCACGATTTGCCTCCATCTTCGGCCTTGGCCGGTCTCGTCCACTCGCCGGGCAAGGGATCGGGATGGCTCCGCCTTTCGACCATGAAGTGGACCAGTGGGACAACCACGAGGGTCAAAACGGTCGAGGCGATCGCTCCCGTCATGAGCGAGATCGCGAGGCCCTGGAAGATCGGATCGAACAGGATGACCAGCGCGCCGACCACGACCGTGCCGGCGGTCAGCAGGATCGGCCGGAACCGGACCGTACCGGCCTCGACCACCGCCTCGCCAAGCGATTTACCGCGCTCGATCGCGAGGTTGACGAAATCGATCAGCAGAACCGAATTGCGCACCATGATGCCGGCCAGGGCGATGAAGCCGATCATCGATGTCGCGGTGAAGAACGCCCCGAACAGCCAGTGACCCGGGATCACCCCGACCAGCGAGAGCGGGATCGCGATCATCATGACGAGCGGAACCTTGAACGACTTGAACCACCCGATGATCAGCATGTAGATCAGAACGAGCACGACGCCGAACGAGACACCGAGATCGCGGAAGACCTCGTAGGTGATGTGCCACTCGCCGTCCCATTTCATCGCGGCCCGCTCCTCGGACCACGGCTCCGCCCGGTAGAACTGCTCCACCGCACCTCCGTCGGGAAGCTCGAGCTCCGCAATGCGTTCCGCCATCGTCAGGATGGCGTAGACCGGGCTCTCCTCGACGCCCGCGACGTCGCCGACGACGTAGACCACGGGGCGCAGGTTCTTGCGGTGGCGGCTGACGGGCTCGACGGTCTCCTCGACACGGACCAGCTCCGACAGCGGGACCAGTGCGCCACTCATCGAGGCGACACGAATGCCTCGCAGATCGGTCACCGAGGACCGTCTCTCCCGCGGAAACCTCAGCTCGATCGTGACGGGCTCGGTCTCGGTGGCATCGTGGAGCACCCCGACGCTCTCGCCGCTGAGCCCCAGTCGAAGTGTCCGGGCGACTTGCGCGGCCGGAACGCCGTGAAGAGCCGCTTTCTCGCGATCGACCCACAGGATCCTCTTGGGTCTCGCGTCCTCGACGAACGAATCGAAGTCCACGACGCCGTCGGTCGTTCGGAAGATCTCGAGGATCTCCGAGGCGAGATGCAGGCGCGAGTCCTCGCTCGGTCCATAGACCTCCGCCACGAGCGTGGAGAGCACCGGGGGGCCCGGGGGGATCTCCGCGATCTTGACCGCCGCACCGTGCCTCGCCGCGATCTCCTGGATCGGCGGGCGGATACGCTTCGCGATGTTGTGGCTTTGATCGTCGCGGTCCTTCTTGTGGAGCAGGTTGACCTGCAGGTCCGCGACGTTCGATCCACGACGCAGATCGTAGTGCCGCACCAGACCGTTGAAGTTCACCGGGGCGGCGGCGCCAGCGTAGATCTGCAGATCGGTGACCTCGGGAACGGTCCGGAGATAGGTTCCGATCTCCCGCGCGACCGCCGCCGTGCGCTCGAGCGTCGTGCCCTCGGGCATGTCGACGATCACCTGGACCTCGCTTTTGTTGTCGAACGGCAGCATCTTGACCGTGACCCACTTGAGTGGGAAGAGCGTCACCGACGCGAGCAGAAGGACGAAGACGATACCGAGAAACAGCCACGCCCGGGTAGGCCGGGCCAGCATGGGGATGAGGATCCGGCGGTAGACGCGGTAGGTCTTGGAGTCCTCGAGCACGAAGCTGTGCTCGTCCTCGTGATGCCCGCCGCGCAGAAGGCGATAGGCGAACCATGGGGCCATGACCAGCGCGACGAACAGCGAGAAGACCATCGCCAACGAGGCCCCGATCGGCATGGGAGCCATGTAGGGGCCCATCAGCCCGCGCACGAACGCCATCGGGAGCACCGCCGCGATCACGGTGAGGGTCGCCAGGATGGTAGGGTTGCCAACCTCGTTGACCGCGGTGATCGCGGCCTGCATCGGCGGTAGCTTTCGCATCGAGAAGTGCCGCACGATGTTCTCGACCACGATGATCGAGTCATCCACGACGATTCCGGTAACGAAGATCAGCGCGAAAAGCGTCACCCGGTTGAGGGTGTAGTCGAACATGTAGTAGACGAACAGCGTCAGGGCGAATGTCACCGGCACCGAGATGAAGACCACCAGCCCGCCCCGCCACCCGAGAAAGAGCGCGATGACGATGGTGACCGAGACGATCGCGACAACGAGGTGGGTGAGCAGATCGCGCGCCTTCTCGGCCGAGGTCTCTCCGTAGTCCCGGGTGACGGTGACGTGGACGTCGGGGGGGATCAGCCGGCCCTCGAGATGACGGACCTTCTCCATGGCGTGCTCGACCACGCGGAAGGCGTCGGCACCCTTGCGTTTCGCAATGGACAGCGTCACCGCCGGCGCGAGGACACCTGCGGTCGGATCGGACTCGATCCCGCGCGCCGCGGCGGCGGGTCCGGCGGCGAAGAAGACGTAGTCGGCGTTCTCCTCGGGCCCGTCGGCGACCTCGGCGACGTCGCGCACGTAGACCGGCCGTCCCTCATGCACCCCGACCACCAGCGAGGCGACTTCCTCGGGGGCGACCAGGAAGGCCCCGGTCTCCACGCGTATCTCGCGCCCACGTTCTTCGAACTCGCCGGCGGGCAGCGTCGCGTTTTGCATTTCCAGCGACCCGGCGACCGCGGCCGGATCCACGCCGAAGGCGGCAAGCCGCTCCGCGTCGAGCAGGATCGTCACTTGGCGCCGCTGGCCCCCGATGATCCGGATGTCCGAGATCTCGTCGAGCCGTGAGATCTCGCGGCCGAGCTCGGCGGCGATCCGACGCAGCTCGTAGCTTTCGTAAGCGTGGCTCCACAAGGTCAGCCCCAGAACGGGGACGTCGTCGATGCTTCGCATCTTGACCAGCGGGGGCGTCGCGCCGTGGGGCATGCGGTCCATCCCGCCGGCGATCTTGTCGTAGAGCTTGACCAGGCTGCGCTCCATGTCCTCGCCGACGAAGAACCGCACGGTCACCATCGATACCCCGGGCATCGACGCCGAGTAGACGTACTCGACTCCCGGAATTTCCCACATGCGCTTTTCGACCGGGATGGTGACGCGGTTCTCGACTTCCTCAGGCGGGGCACCGGGTAGACCGATGAACAGGTCCACCATGGGGACCACGATCTGAGGCTCCTCCTCGCGCGGCGTGAGCGTCACGGCGAAGACGCCGACGATCAGCGCCGCCACGACCATCAGCGGCGTCAGCTTCGAATCGATGAACATCCGGCCAATTCGACCGGCGGGGCCGAGTCCGGCGATCATGAGGTCACCTCGTCTTCACCGAAACGCCGTCCACGAGACCGGCAACCCCGTCGCTCACGAATCGCTCTCCGGGATCGAGACCGGAAAGCACCTCGACGCCGTCCGCCGACTTCTTGCCTAGGCGGACCCATCGCAGTTGCGCCCGCGAGTCGTCACCGACGACGAACAACCCTCGGAGCTGTCCACGCTCTACGACGGCCGTCGACGGCACCCTCAACGCCTCGCGCGACCCACGCTCGAAAGAGGCCCGGACGAACATCCCGGACTTCAGTTGGCCGTCGGGGTTGTCCAGGACCAGGTGGACCTCGTAGGTGCGGCTCATCGGGTCCCCGGCCGGAACGACGCGATCGACGGTGGCGCTCCGGGTTTCTCGCAGGACGTCGACCCGGACCCGGGTGGCGTCGCCCTCGGAAAGGCCGACGACGTCGGACTCGGAGACGTCGAGCACGACCTTGACCCTCGACAAGTCCTCCACCGTGAATAGCGGCACGCCGGGCGCCGCCATGTCACCCGGCTCGACACTCTTGGCCACGACCCAGCCCGAGACCGGGGTCGCGATCTCCG
>JBFJTV010000312.1:0-4133 GCA_041625075.1 Candidatus Polarisedimenticolaceae bacterium
AGGTCCTGCCAGCCATCCTTGTTGAAGTCACCGACCGTTCCCCCGGGATAATGTTGACGCACGGGTGTGTCGATCGCCATGAAGTTCGAATGGTCGAGGCCGCAGGCCAGGGTCTGATCGCTAAACGTGGCCTGTGCGCTGACGGGCAGAGCCGTCAGCAGGCTCCAGACAAGGGTCAGCACTACGCCCCCCGTCAGGGAGACAAGAGTTCGCTTGTGCATGATGGTTGCCCCCCGCCGGGAAGGGGTCATGAAACATGGCCCGGACGCGGGCCGTGGTGGCCCTCCCGGCGCTTTAGGTTTAACGGTTCCCGTATTGTCGCCCGCTGTCCGGCCCGACGTCAACCCCTGTTCTGAGCTGTTCCAGCCGCATGGCGCCGTAGAAGGCTCCGGCCCCTCAGGCACTCGTCGGCCCGTCGCTCCCACATGCCCGTCGAGCCGTAACGCTCGCCGCTGTCGGCCAGCACGGTGACGATCGTCGCGAAACGCCCCGTCCTGGCGAGCTCGGTCCCGGCAAAGAGGTGGGCGCCCGATGACGGGCCAACAAAGAGCCCCTGTCGCGCCAGCATCCGCACCCCCTCGAGGGCCTGTTCGCTGGTCACCGAGATGCGCTGATCGATCAACGACTCGTCGAGGATCTCCGGCACGATGTCCTCGGGCGATCCGAGCGGCTTGAGCCCCTCGATACCGGGGAAGGTTTCGGGGACGACGGCAGCGATGTGCACGTCCGGGTTGGCCTCGCGCAGCTGCCTTCCGACACCGGTGAGCGTCCCACCGGTCCCCACGCCGACCACGAAGGCGTCCGGGACGACGCCCGTCCGCTCTCGCGTTTGTGCAACGATCTCGACTCCCGTGGTCTCGTAGTGCGCGAGCCAGTTGTTGTCGTTGGCGTACTGGTTCGCGTACCAGTAGCGGTCGGGGTGCTCGGTCGCGAGCCGCTGGGCCTCCCGGATCGCGAAGTCGTAGCCCTCGACCGGATCGGTCAGGATCAGGCTCGCGCCGTGGGCCTCGATCCGCTCGAGTCGTTCGCGACTCGCGTTGCCAGGGATGACCAGCGTCACCGGGATCCCGAGCGCGGCGCCGAACATCGCGTAAGCGATCCCCGCGTTGCCGGACGACGAGTCCAGCAGCCGTCGTCCGTCTTCGAGCTTGCCTTCGGCCATCGCGGCCCGGACGATCCGCGATACGGGGCGATCCTTGATCGATGCCCCGGGGTTCACCGATTCAAATTTGGCCATCAGCCGCACGCCTGGGGGGAGGGGTTCCGCGTCGACCTTCAGGTCGAGCAGGGGCGTGCGGCCGATGGCCCGGACAAGCTCCAAAGTGCGGCTCAAGGACCGCCTCCTGCGACGGCGGGGACGATCGTGATCACCGAGCCGTCGGAGAGCTCGGTCTCGAGCCCTCGCAACGTCTTGACGTTGTCCTCGCCGAGGTAAATGTTGACGAAACCGCGGATCGCGCCTTCGGGATCGAGCACCCGTTCGAGAATGCCCGCGTGATGCTCACCGAGAACCGTGAGCGCCTCGGCGACGGTCGTTCCCTCGACGGTGACCTCACCGTCGCCGTTGGTGTAGTTGCGCAACGGGGTCGGAATGCGGACGATCGTGCTTGCCATACTCAAACCTCCTGGATGATCTTCTGGATAAAGCCCTCGCCGTCGAGCTCCCATCCCCGGACACCGTCGATTTCGCCGCGGTGCACCGACACGATCACGTAGCAGTAGCCCTCCCAGGCGGCCTCCCAATCGGTCGTCGACGGGGTCGGCGGGTGGTCCGGGTGGGTGTGCCACACCCCGACGATCTCGAGCCCGTCCACCCTCGCGGCCGTGTCCGCCGCGAGAAAGTCATCGGGATCGAGCACGTAACGATCCTCCAGCCGATCCGTTGCGAGATTGCGCGCCCGCGTGATTCGCTCGACCCCGATCGACTCGGCGTCGAACCGTCCGACGAGCAAACCGCAGACCTCGTGGGGATACCCCTCGCGTGCGAGGTTCTCCAGCTCGGTCCGCACGGCCGAAGACCACCGCAACGGCCGCACCAGGTGGAAAAGTCGAGTCGGCTCGGCCATGGTTTCGCCTCCTTGGCCTTGCCGGGCAGATCGTCTAGCTGGAAATAAAAAAGCCGGACGGTCCGCCCGGCGTTTCTGGATTCCTAGAGGATGACCTGAGGGTTCACCACTGCCAGCGCCGCCGGGCCTGGTATGTCCCGGGACAACACGTACAGCAGCAGTGGACCATCGAAATCATCATCACTCCTATTCGTACCACCAAAAGCCGCGTTGTCAACCAATCGATGAGCATCGGACTAGAATAAGCCGGCGCGATTGATAGAATTCCGGCCATGACCTCCACCGCAATAGCGCTCGTCATCGCGACTTTTTTCGCATCCGCCGATGGTCCGGCGATCGATGTCTTCACCAATGCCCTGCTGCAGAACGCGCAACAGCTTCTCGCCGGCATCCTGGATGAAGATTCGCGCGACGCCGAGGCGTTCGCGTTGCTGGGTACCGTCGTCGGAGAGCAGATCACCGGAGCGTGGAAGGGGATGAAGCTCGGTCGCAAGGCGGATCGCGCACAGACTCGCGCCGAAAAGATCGCGCCGCTGCATCAAGTCGTCGCCGGGCAATTGTCGGCGCTTCCATCCGACGCGAGTGGAGAGTAGCCACCGGTGTCGCGCGCAATCGTTCCGGCGGGTTTCGTGCTCGTCGTGGCGGCGCTCCTGATCTTCTTCGGCCTCGGCCAGCGCTATCTCTGGACCGACGAGGCCGAGACCGCCATGCTCGCGAGCAACATTTTGACCTACGGGATCCCGAAGGCCCACGACGGCGTCAACGTCGTCTCGCAGGAGCTGGGTCGCGACTACGACGACGCCTTCGTCTGGCGCTGGACGCCGTGGCTGGCGAAGTACGTCGTCGCCGGGTCCTTCGCCGTTCTCGGGAAGAGCACGCTTGCGGCCAGACTTCCGTTCGCCGCGATCGGCCTCCTCGCGGTCGCCTCGATCTACCCGCTCGGCATGGCCCTGTTCAGGGATCGAGTCATCGCCGTTCTCTCGATGGCCTTTCTCACGACATCGGTGCCGTTTCTGCTGTACGCGAGACAGGCGCGGTACTACGCGATCGCCATCCTCGCGTTCGTCTGGGCGGTCTACTTCGTCCTGGTCCTGGTGCGCGACCGGAAGTGGGCCGTCACCGGTCTCGTCGTCTCGATGACGGCCCTGTTCCATAGCAACTACCTGACCTTTCTTGCCGCCGCCGCCGCGCTGTCGGCGGGCTTTCTCCTGTACTACGAGCGCCGTGTCCTCCGGCGGGGCGCGATCGCGGCGTTGTGGATCGCGCTCATCAACGTGCCATGGTTCATCTACTTCGTCGTTCTCGGCCGAACCGGCGAGACCGAGCGATTGTCCTCTCCGTTGGAGAACTTCATCGCGTACATCGCGCTGATCAACGAGTACGCACTTCCGGCGCTCGCGATATTTGTCTTTGTGGCGTTTCGCTACGTCGACCGGCGACGCGGCCTTCAAGCCTCAACCAACACCGACACCCGACGCGAGGTTCGCTTCCTGATCGTGATCGTCGCGGTGACCGTGATGGTCGTCTCGCTCGCGCCCTGGAACTTCTTCCGGTACATCGCGGTCCTGCTCCCGGTGTTCGCGTTGTTGTCTGCGTACATGTGCCGGGTGCTGCTGTCCCGCAGTCTCGTTCCAGGATTGGTCTTTACCGTCGTGCTGATGGCGACGGGGCTATTCCACGAGGGATCGGCCCGTCCGTTCCGCTCCGAAGCGCAAGCGTCGTTCAAGAACGAGCGCGGGTTTACCGCATTCGATCTCTGGTTTCCGCTCGGGAATTACCTCTACGAGTTGACGCACCACGAGCCCGGGCCGATCGAGGGGATCGTGACCTATCTCTCGGAGCATGCCCGGGAGGGCGATCGGGTGTTCGTCTCCTATGGTGACCTCCCGGTGAGGTTCTACACCGGGCTCGAGGTTCGGGGCGGGCAGACCGGCGAGACGCTCGAGGACTGGCCGCCCCCGGAGTGGCTCGTCGTGCGGAGCTTCTTCCGGTTCGCCGACCGCAAGCTCCTCAGGGAAGACGGCGACCGTGTGATGGCCTGGTTGCGGAGCGAGGTGCCGTGGGACG
>JBFJTV010000313.1:0-4133 GCA_041625075.1 Candidatus Polarisedimenticolaceae bacterium
CCCACGGGCGGAGTGACTCGGGGATGGTCATCGCTTCCGGCCTCGCGACCGATGGTACACCGGCACCGAGGGTCGTCTCTCGGCACGTTTGGTATCATCCCCTCTTTCCTCAGGAGCCCACTTCCATGTCCGACGAACGCCGTTCGTCACCCGAGCCGGGTGCCGGCGAGCCACGGTCCGATCGCGAGGTCGTCGAGCGTCTCGACGAGCTGACCGAGCTCGCGCGCAACGCCCCGGGCCGTATCAGCGAGGAGCTCGCGGATCTACCGCTGCGCCAGCAGGCCGAGCTGGCCCTCCGGCTTCCGCCGCGGGAACGGCTCGAGGTGCTGCTCCACGCCCCGAAGCCGATGCGTCTCGTCCGCTCGCTTCCCGACGTCGAGTTTTACCTCACCGTCCGCGAGGTCGGGCCGACCGACGCGATTCCGCTGGTCGCGCTCGGGTCCGCGCCGCAGATCCGCCACCTCGTCGATCTCGAGTCGTGGCGTCGTGACTCGTTCGACGCCAAAAGAAGCGGGGCATGGGTCGCGCTCCTGCTCGAGTCCGGCGAGCCGACGTTGCGTCGTTTTCTTCGTGACGCGGACGACGAGCTCCTGGTCCTGCTCTTCAAGAAATGGATGCGGGTGACCCAGATCGAAGACGGCGAACCCCCCGACCGACATGGCCACGGGGAAACGGAGAGCGGCACCGAGAGCGGGTTTCTCTTGCCCGACGGTTACCACCGATTCGCTCCCGTGATTCCCGAGCACGCACCCGCGATCCGGCGTCTGGCCGAGATGTTCATCCAGGAGAACCCGGAGCGCTACCACCGCGTGATTTGGTCGGCGATGTGGGACCTCCCGTCCGAGATCGAGGAGCTCGCGCTGCAGTGGCGACAGAGCCGTCTCGAGGAGCACGGGTTCCCGCCCTGGGACGAGGCCATTCATGTTTACGCGCCGCCGACCGGCGTTCAGACGCATCCGGCTCCGCTCGATGTCGAGTCGCCGGACGCCGTCCCCTCGCCGCGCCTCCCCCTCCGGGCGACCCCCGCGGCCCACCCGCTCGTCCGCGTCTTCGACTCGCTCCGCGACGAAGACCGGGAACGCCTGTTGCACGAGCTGATCTCGCTCGCCAATCATCTTCTGGTGGCGGACGGCGTCGATGTCGGCGAGCCCGAGACGCACCGCGCGTCGGTGCGCAAGGCGGCCGGCTATGTCGGGATCGCGCTCGCCGCGCGCGGAGCAACCGACGACATCGGTGCGGCAACCGTGGCGCGCGAGGTTCCCCTGATCGAGCTCTTCCGCGAGGGATTCGGCAAGGCGGTCGAGGCGCAGTCCGAAGCCCGGCGGCTGACGACCGAGGGGTGGGCCTCGATGCATCCGCGCGCGCTCGAGCTTCTGGACACCCCGCTTCGACCGACGATGACCGGGCTGTTACAGGCCCGCCCGCTGTTCCACGACGCCGCCGCCGAGGGCGAGGCGCTGGCGTACCGCGACTTCGCGTCGATGGCGGAGATCGAGGAGTCCAGAGCGTCGGTCCGGATGGCGGAGGTGCTCGGCGGCATCATGGTCGATCGCCTGGGTCTCGATATCGTGTCGTTGTTCGAGACGCAACGGGACCCTGGCGATGACGCCCCGCGCTTCAGCACGCTTTTTCTGACCGCGCTCGCCTGGAACGCGACGCGCGGTGAGCTGCGATCCGACCCGCTCCCCCACGAGGTCCTGTCTCAGTTTCTGAGAACGGTCGCCTCGGGCCGGACGGCGGACCCCGAAGCCGCCGCACGCGCCCTCGGGAAATTCGTCGATCACCTCGCAACCGTGGCGCATCTCACACCGGGAGAGATCTCCGCGTTGCAGGCCTTCGGGCGGGCATGCCTCGCGAGGCTCAAGGAGGAGTGCGGCGGTCTGGATCCCGGTGCCCCGGTCGATCCGCGCCATGTCTCCTGTCTGGTGGTAGCGTAGCCCCGAACCGAAACGGGAGAGAGCCAATGCCCAAGAAAGATGAAGCGCTGAAATCCTCGTACGAGCTCGCGATGGAGCGTCTTCGGGCCAAAGACCGCGCCGAGGGTGTCGAGCACGAGGAGCTGACCGACGCGCAGAAAGAGGAGATCGCCAGGTTACGCCAGGAGGCCAAGGCGAAGATCGCGGAAATCGAGATCCTCCACAAGGATGCGCTGGCCGCGTCGGGCGGCGATCCCGAGGAGCGCCGCAAGATCGAGGAAGCCTACAGGGTGGACCGCGAGCGGGTCGAGTCGCGGATGGAAACCAAGGTCGCAGCGGTTAAGAAACGCCGCTAGGAGGCGTCGTCCCGGGCCCTACGCCTTCTCCTCCCAGACCTTGCACAGCTCGACCATCGTCTCCACGGCTTTGTGCATGTCGTAGGTCGAGACGTACTCCAGCCGCGAGTGGAAGTTGTGCTCCCCCGAGAAGATGTTGGGCGTCGGTAGCCCCATGAAGCACAGCTTGGAGCCGTCGGTCCCGCCCCGGATCGGCTGGGTTCGGACCTCGAGACCGACCCGACGGATCGCCTCCTTCGCGTTCTCGACGACGTCGGGGTGCCGGTCGAGCACCTCGCGCATGTTGCGGTAGGACTCCTGGACCTCGACCTCGACGGCGGCCTTCGGGTAATCCGCAACGGTCTCGCGGGCGAGCTTCTCGAGCAACTTTTCCTTCTTCTTGAGCTCGGGCGTCCGGAAGTCCCGGATCAGGAACTTGATGGTGGTGGTGTCGACGCCGCCTTCGAGAACATACGGGTGGACATAGCCCTCCATGCCCTCGGTCGTCTCCGGCGACAAGGTGTCCTTGGGGAGCCGTCCGATGAAATCGGCGGCGATCTTGATCGCGTTGACCAGCTTGTCCTTGGCGTAGCCGGGGTGGGTGTTGAAACCCTGGAAGGTGATCACCATGGCGTCGGCCGAGAAGGTCTCCATCTCGATCTCGCCGAGAGTGCCGCCGTCCATGGTGTAGGCGCACTTCGCACCGAACTTCTCGACGTCGAAGTGCTCGGTCCCCCGGCCGACCTCCTCGTCCGGCGTGAACGCGATCCGGATCTTTCCGTGGGCGATCTCGGGATGTGCGAGGAGATACTCGGCGAACCCCATGATCTCCGCGACCCCGGCCTTGTTGTCGGCACCGAGGAGCGTCGTGCCGGACGCCGTGATGATGTCGTTGCCCATCTGCTCCTTCAGCGGCGGGTTGTCGGCGAGACGGATGACCTGCTCGGGGTCGTCGGGCAGAACGAGATCCTGACCCTGGTAGTTCTCGTGAACGATCGGCTTGACGCCCGCACCGCTCATCTCCGGCGAGGTGTCGACGTGCGCGAAGAAGGCGATCACCGGTACGTCCGACTTCTTGGTCGTCGCCGGAATCGTCGCGGTGACGTAGCCGTGCTCGTCCATCTCCACGTCTTCCAGACCGAGTGCGTTCAGCTCGTCAACGAGGTGGCGCAAGAGGACGAACTGCTTTTCCGTGCTCGGATAGGTCGTGGAGTTCTCGTCCGACTGCGTGTCGAAGGTGACGTACTTCAGAAAGCGCTCGACACAGCTCGTCCGGAAAGCGGGTTCGGCCATGGCGTGATCCTCCTCAGCGAGGTACGACACTAGCCGAGCCGCCCCACGCCTTCAAGTCCCTGCGCCCTCGGGAACTACTCCTCGGCACCTTGCGCGCGGACGGTCAGGACCGGGCACGAGGCTCGCCGGACCACCCGTTCGGTTGTCGATCCGAACAGGGCGTGGGAAATGAAACCGCGGCCGTGGGTGGCGATGACGATGAGATCGGCCTCCCGCTCCTCGGCGATCCGGACGACCTCGCGGTGGGGCACCCCCGGCACGACGATCGTCTCGTACTCGACGCGGTCGCCGAACTGCGCTTCGCCCAGCTTGTCGAGCTCCTTGGCCGCGCGCTCGCGGTGCATGTCCAGGATATCGCCTACCCTGACGGTCCCCAGCTCCCCCGCAAACGGGGGCAGGCGGTCTTCCTCGACATAGACCAGCAACAGGTTCGCCTCGAACTTCTCGGCGATGAGCAACGCGGCGGGAAAAGCGCGTAGCGACGTCTCGGAGAAGTCGGTCGTCAGCAGGATGGTCTTGAATTGGCTTTCCGTGTTTTTCATGTGCCTTCCTCCATCGCGGCGGTGACCTCGAGAGGCGCGAGCCGCGC
>JBFJTV010000314.1:0-4117 GCA_041625075.1 Candidatus Polarisedimenticolaceae bacterium
ACGGACGTCACCGATGACGTTCATGATCTCGGCGACGTTGGCCTCGTCGCGCCGCTTGTCGATGATGGCCAGATCGGCCTCGAGCCGCTTCGCGTAGAACCGAGCGCGCTCGACGCCGCCGGCATCGGGGGACACGATAGCCACATTGGCGAAAATCTGCTGCTCGATCCACTCGAGAAGGACCGGCGCGGCGAAAAGGTGGTCTACCGGGACATCGAAGAACCCCTGGATCGCCGGAGCGTGCAGATCGACGGCGAGGACGCGATCGACCCCGGCCGCCTCGAGCAGATCGGCCACGAGCTTGGAAGAGATCGGGACCCGGGGCTTGTCCTTGCGGTCCTGCCGGGCGTAGCCGTAGTACGGGATGACTGCGGTGATGCGATTGGCCGAGGAGCGCTTGAGCGCATCGACGGCGATCAGCAGCTCCATGATGTTCTCGTTGACCGGGTGGCAGGTCGGCTGGATCACGAAGACGTCCGTTCCGCGGACGTTCTCGAGGATCTGGCAGTAGACCTCGCCGTCGCTGAACCGGGTCAGCCGCCACTGCCCCATCGGCAGACGCAGGTAGTCACAAACCGCTTGAGCCAGGGCCGGGTTCCCGTTGCCCGAAAAGACCTTCAACTCGCTCTTCATGATGTCTTCGCCCGGGTCAAAACGTGGCTGGGGCGGGAGGATTCGAACCTCCGAATGCCGGCTCCAAAGGCCGGTGCCTTACCGCTTGGCGACGCCCCAGGATGAAAGGTGATCGGTCGCACAACTCCCAGAAATCACGACCAGGTCCGACTGTGGTCGGACAGGTCTTGTCCCAGTCTCCCTTCATCCTGAGGGTTCAGATGCTCGGCGTCCAACTCGCGCATCTCGACCGCGGCGTTCCCCCCGTTTTCCTCCAGAACCTCACGGTACTTGGTGATGACCCGCTCCTCAATCGCGCGGCGGGTGTCACTGTTCAGTGGATGCGCAATGTCGCGAAACGTACCGTTCTTTCGCTTCTTGCTGGGCATCGAGATGAACAGACCGTTGTTCCCCTGGATGATCTTGATGTCGCTCACCACAAAACAGTCGTCGATGATGATCGACACGAATGCCTTGAGCTTCTCCTCGTCAACCGGAAAGATGCGGACCTGCGTGACCTCCATGCTCAAGACCCCCCTTCTTCGATTGCGTCCGCCCGCTCCACCCGAACCGCATCCGGAACGGTCACGCAGACCCGAAGCGTCCAACTCTCGAACGAGCGCTGGAGCCGCTCCCGGGCCTCCTCTGCGTTCGCCGCATCCGGGAAGATCCCGAAGACGGACGACCCGCTCCCGCTTACGATCGCTCGGACGGCCCCCGCTTCCTGCAACGCGTCGCGGAAGGCCGCCAGCTCCGGTCGGACGTCGAAGACAACCGCTTCGAGATCGTTGCTCACGCTCCCGAAGTTGTTCCCTCCTAGCAACTTATGCGCCGCAAGACGCGTCAAGCTAACATCATTCGCAGGGGGTGTCAATGGGAGTTCGGCCTCGCGCGTGGCCGCAAAACGGCGGTAGATTTCGGCCGTCGAGAGACCGAATCGCGGGGTCCCGACAAGCAGTTCGAGCGGACCCGGATCGTCGACCGCCAGAATCCGCTCACCCCTCCCGGTCCCGAGCGCCGTTCCCCCCGTCAGGAAGAAGGTCACGTCGGCACCGACGCCGGCAGCGATCGAGGCGAGGGTTTCGCGGGGCACCTCCCGTCCGGCCAACGCCGCCAGAAGCAGCAGGGCCCCGGCGGCGTCCGAGCTCCCTCCCCCCAGACCGCCGCCCGACGGGATGCCCTTGACAAGATGAAAGCGCGCTCCCGCGGGCTCGCCGAGACGCTCCCGAAAGGACCGCGCCGCCCGGATCACGAGATTGTCTTCGTTCGTGGGGATCGAGGGATCGCTGCAGGTCATGCTCAGATCGCGATCGGGGCGGGCATCGAGCGTGTCCCACAGGTCGATCGTCTGATAGAGGGTCCGAACTTCGTGATCACCGTCACTCCTCCGCCCCAGAACCTCCAGAAAGAGATTCACCTTCGCGGGACAACGCGCGCGCCATCCCGCGGTCACGACGCCTTTTCTCCAAGGCTCGGAAAGAGCAGCGGACCTTCGCCGTCGAGGATCTCTTCGATCGGGCGCACCTCCATCCCGGGTGGCGGCTCCCCGGTGCCGGTGGAAGTGCCGTCCGCGGGCATCTTCTTTCTCTTCCGGATCCTGAGCTCGAGACGGCCGGCGTCCGACTCCAGGATCAGCGTCTCGGGCAACCCCCCCTTGCCGGAGCGTGTCACGCGCAGCGCGTTGGTCGGCTCGAAGATCACGGACCCGAGGATCGTGCCGACCAGACCCTCTAGATCGAGACGAACGCCGACGACCCTGGCGATGGCGTCGGACGAGGCCTCACCGACCCACGCGGTTCCCTCCTCGACCGCGGTCACCGCGACACGGCCGCCGCCACCGTCCAGGATCAGCTGCGCGGAGCCGATCGGGGGCAAGACCTCGGCGTGGAGCCGATCGGGGGGTGAGGCGAACAGCAGGAGCCGGAATCCGCGCCGTTCCCCCTCCGGATCCTCGTAGACCGCGCGGTAGATGCCGTAGGTCGCGTGGTGCTTCGCGGTCTCCGGTGATCGACGCGACGATCCGCACGCAGCGGCGAGGATGACGACGGCGAGGACGATCGCGGTCCGGACGTAAAAAGCGGGACTAGTTCTGCAGCCCGCGCGATGCGCTCGGGTCGAGGTTGGCCGCGGCGTTGTCGGGCTCATCGGCTGTCGCATCCTCATCGACCGTCGTTCCGGGCCCCTCGAGTTTCATTTTCAACGCTTCCGGATCCTCGGGCCCCGCCTCGAGGGCGCGTTCCCAGGCACGCCGGGCCTCGCTTTCGTCGCCGAGGCGATGGTAGACGTCGCCGAGGTGCTCGAGGACGGTCGCATCGCGAGGATACTCGCGGGCGGCGCGCTCGAGGGGCTCCAGCGCGTCCTGGTAGCGTCCCATCCGATAGTAAACCCAGCCGAGCGAGTCGAGGTAGGCCCCGTTCCAGGGGTCCACGTCCAGCGCGCGCTGGATCAAGACGAGAGCCTCGTCGAGACGCGTGTTGCGATCGGCGAGGCTGTAGCCAAGGTAGTTGAGCGCCGCAGCGTGTGCCGGCTCCAATTCGATGACCTGCCGCAGCTCCGTCTCCGCAAGCTCGAAGCGACCCGAGCGTTCGAGGAAGCCACCGAGCGCAAACCGCGCCGCAGGGGACCCGGGGTCGTGCTCTACCCAATCCCGGAGATACCCTTCCTGGAGCTCGTCGTGGTCGAACTCTCCCAGGAGCTGCGAGACCCGGACCCGTCCGACGTTGCCGAGCTCGGCGACCGCATCGTCGAACGACACGATCGCGTCGTCGACGTCGTCCGCGACGAGAGCGGCCTCACCCTCGACGAGCGCCGCGACGCCCGCCGCGCTCTCGTTTCGAAGCTTCTTGATCAGCGAGCGGGCCTTCTTCGTCTCGTCGCCCCGGATGGCGGCACGCGCGCGTAGCTCGACGGCCTCGGTGGTTTCCGGAAGCTCGAGCGTCTCGAGAATCTCCGTCGCCTCCGGCACGCGATCCGACGAAAGCAGGATCCGCGCGATCCGGAGCCGAAGCCAATCGCGCCGGTCCGGCGGGATGCCGGTGGCGACGATCACCGCGTCGAGCACCGTGCGGTAGGCCTCGACCGCCCCCGCGACGTCACCCTGCTGCATCAGCACGCTCGCGATCACGAGGCGTGCCTCGAGATCTCGTCCGTCTTCCCCGGCGAGCTCCCGAGCGAGCTCGCCCCCTTCGGCGAGCCGCCCGACCGCCGCGTAGGCCCGCGCGAGAGAACGTCGCAGATCCCGATCGGCGGGTTGCATCGCCACGGCCGTCTCCAGCTCGATCAATGCTTCCTGGAAGAGATTGACTGCGAGAAAAGCGTTCCCGCAGAGCAGCGCCGTGGTGCCACGCTCGCCGTTCCCGTTCCGCAGACGCAGGCAGGCGTCGGCCACCACGTCCCATGCGCCAGTCTCGGCGGCGAGGTCCTCGGCCAGCTCGACGAAACTGCGGTCGTACGGGTTGGTCACGACGTAGTCAATGACCGTCTCGAGCGCCTCCTCCGGGCGCAT
>JBFJTV010000315.1:0-4104 GCA_041625075.1 Candidatus Polarisedimenticolaceae bacterium
CCCGGCGCAGACCAGAGACCACAGCAGCAGGCGTACGACCATCCGTGACCGAAGCATTCCAGGCTCCTACGGTTCGAGAAGCGAGCGACCGGTCATCTCGGCAGGTGACGTCAGACCCATCATCTCCAAGAGCGTGGGCGCGATGTCGGCCAGACGACCGCCGTCTCGCAGCGTTCGACCCTTGAAGCGATCGTCCACGACGATCAGGTCGACGTCGTAGGTCGTGTGCGCGGTGTGGGGGTGACCGCTCTCCGGATCGATCATCTGCTCGCAGTTGCCATGATCGGCCGTCACGATCAGACCGCCGCCCCTGGCGAGCACGGCATCGACGATCTTGCCGACACAGGTGTCGACGGTCTCGACGGCCTTGATCGCGGCGTCGAGCGAGCCGGTGTGACCGACCATGTCTCCGTTGGCGTAGTTCAGGACCATCAGATCGTAACGATCCGAGTCGATCCGGCGGAGCATCTCGTCGGTGACCTCGTACGCCGACATCTCGGGCTTCTCGTCGTAGGTCGTCACCTCACGTGGTGAGGGCACCAGTTCGCGGTCCTCGTTCGGGAACGGCTCGTCGCGATAGTCGTTGAAGAAGAAGGTGACGTGCGGGTACTTCTCGGTCTCGGCCGAGCGGTATTGCGTCAACCCCAGGCCACTGATGCAGTCGCCGAGCAGCCCGTCCATCTTGGGCGGCTTCTCGAAGGCGACGTGGACGGGAAGACCCTGTTCGTACGCGGTCATCGTCGCGTAGTAGAGATCGAGCTTCTTCGGACGCTCGAAGCCCATCGTTCTCTCGACGCCCGTCTTGTCCGTTCCGGTAAAGGGGAACGTGTCGTAGGTGAACGCCTTGGTCAGCTCTCGCGGGCGATCGCCGCGGAAGTTGAAGAACACGACGCTGTCGCCGTCGCGCACGACCGCGGGCGTAGCACCGCTGGGACAGACCGCCGTCGGCTCGATGAACTCGTCGCCCGTCATGTTGGGTTTGGTCGGGTTCTCGTAGTACCGCTCGAAGGCCTTCTCGGCGGTCTCGACGCGATGGCCCTGTCCCTCCGTCAACAACCGGTAGGCTTTCTCGACACGCTCCCAGCGGTTGTCCCGGTCCATCGCGTAGAACCGGCCGACCACGCTTCCGACACGTCCCGCGCCGATCTCACGGAGTCTCGATTCCACCTCGCGGATGTACTCGAGACCGGCCGTCGGAGAGCTGTCGCGGCCGTCGCCGAAGGCGTGGACGATCACCCGGTCGCCCGGCACACCGCGTTTCGCGCAAAGCTCGACGACGGCGTAGAGATGACCGAGCACGCTGTGGACGCCGACGTCGGAGACCAGCCCCATGACATGGACGCGGCCCCCGGTCTCCACTGCGTGGTCGGCCGCGCCACACAGCGCAGGGTTCTCGAAGAACGAGCGGTCGCGGATGCAACGCGTGATCCGCATGACCTCCTGATCGACGATGCGGCCGGCGCCGATGTTCTGATGGCCGACCTCGCTGTTCCCCATCGTGCCCGCGGGGAGGCCGACGTCCTCGCCGGAGGTGTGGATCAGCACGTTCGGGTACTCGGCCATCAAACGATCGGTGTTCGGTGTCTTGCCGAGATGGACGGCATTGGCCTTGTTCCACTCGGGATAGGGATTGGCTCCCCATCCATCGCGGATGATCAGCACGATCGGGCGATGCGTGGGCCTGTTCATCTCGGGTCTCGACCTCGGGACCAGTCTACCGCGTGAGGCAGTAAAATGAACCCGACTCCGGGACGGTGAGGTCCATGAGCGTTCTCCGGGCCAACAGCTTCGTCGCCGCGATCGTGGCAGCATCGCTGCTCGCGGCGTCCCCGTCGGGCGCGCAGGAGCCGGTCCGGCCCGAGCAAGAGCTCACCGAGGAAGTCGAGGTTCGGCTCCAGACCGCACGCATCAGGATCGAGCCGGGTTTCGCCGCCGAACCGGGCGAGTGCCTCGGAATGGACATCCCGGATCTGAAAGTCTCGCTCCGCGGCGAGCGGGTCGAGGACCCCGGCGATCTCACCCTCGATCGCGAGCGTCGTCCGGTCCTTCACGCCCTGCTGATCGATACGAGCGGCAGCATGCGCGGCAAGCTCCGCTTCGTCCGGGAGGCCGCCTCCGACTACGTCAGCAACTTCGATCCCGAGTACGACCGGGGTCTTGTCGTCACGTTCGACGAGAGTGTCCTGCTGCTGACGGGGGCCACGGCGGACAAGCAAGAGCTCTTACGCGGGATCCAGAACGTGCGGATGTCGGGCAGCACGACGCTGAACGACGGCCTCTTTTACCTGATTCACGAGCTCGACGGCCACCGCGACCGATCGGTGATCCTGCTGCTTTCCGACGGCATGGACACCGGCAGTCTCTACGACCGCCACCACGTTCTCGAGCTGCTCGACACGCGCGGCAACCTGTCCGTGTTCTCGATTGGCCTGACGGTCCCGATGCTCGGGCCCGTTCTTCGGTCCGGGGCCACATCGATCAAGAAGTTCCTCTATCAGCTCGCCAACCGCACCAACGGAAAGATGTTCGACGTTCCCGCCGGTTCGCGTCTCGACAAGGTCTATCTCCGGATTCGCGAGATGCTGGAAAACGAGGCGGTCCTGACCGTCGTCGATTCCGACCCGGAAGCCGGTCCCGCAAAGATCAAGGTCTCGTCGCTGAGACCGAACTGCAAGGTCCGGGTCTTCAAGACCGCGAAGTCGCCGACGGACGATCCGTCTCGAAAGCCGATCTTCGGAACGCCGCCCCCGCTTCCGGTTCGGTACTCGTTGGCGCCGCCGGAGTTCTATTACAGGCCGGCCCTTCGCACCGCAGAGGCGGTCATGGACCCGGCCTGCACACCGCCGCACGTTCCGCCCTACGCGACCAAGGAAGAGATCCTCGACGCCGCGTGGTACATCGAGTCCGACAGGGGCGTGATCCGTGGCTGCGGACTCGATATGACCATGGAGTACGGCCTGGTCTATCAGCCCATGGGACAAAACTTGAGCAGCCAGGTCGAATTCAACAGCTGGGTCGGCATCAAGACGAGGCCGTTCGAGATCGAGGTGCCTCCGCTGCGGGCACTCCCGACAGACCCGAAAAGCGCGATGGACGCGCTCGCCGATCTCGCGGTCGCACGCGCCGGAGAGCCGATCGAGATCTACGACCTCCACGTCCCGCCCGAGCTTCACGCGAGGCCCTATCACGACATCCCGATGCTCGCGGGTGGCACGCGCTTTCTCGAGATGCGACCGCGGATCGCGCGGGCGCTTTACGCGCACGACGACTATCGCGAGTGGGTCATGGCCCGACTCCGGGCCGAAGCCGAGGACCAGCTCGCCGCGCTCGAGCGACGCTACCGCAAGCAGTTTCCCGGGGTTCCCGATAGCGCGATCCGCGAGGCGGTGCGGCTTTCCGAGGAAGGCAGGGCGATCGAGCTGGGAACGCGGGCCCCGTCCGAGGCGGACCTGCAACGCCATCTCGCGGCATGGCTGGGAGACATCACCGCCTACGAGATGTTCGTGCGGTGGGAGCGCGAGCAGATCGACTCCTTTCTGCGGACCCCGGCAGCGCCCGATCTGGGGCGCGCAATCGAGCGTTGGCAGGAGCTCCGCCGGCTCTTCGTCACGCCGTCATACGCGCGGGTTCTGGCGCTGCTGATGCTGACTTACGATCCGGGGACGGATCGGATCGGCTTCTGGCGCCTGATGCTCCCGAGGCCCGGATGGATGAACATGCGAACCGCCGGGTGGAAGAACCGGCAAGACATCTCGGATATCCCGCTCGACCTGATCCCGGACTATCCGTTCGCCCTCTGGGTCGTTGCCGACGCCGAGGGAGAGCGTCCCGATCTCGCGCAGCGGATGCGGCAGGCACGTCTGGTCTCGCTGGACTACGTGCTCGACGTGAAGCCCGGTCAGCGCACCCCCCATGCGGCCTTCAAGAAGACGCGAGTGCGTCTCATCTTCGAGCCGGATCGTCCCGGCCCGGGGGGTACCGGCCGTTTCGAGGTCGTCGCGGACATTGCCCTCGAAAAGAAGACCGACGTGCCATCGCTGGTCTCGATCGACACTCGGGATTGCGACATCGGGGAATGCGAGCCGCTCGCGGAACAGCGCGCAG
>JBFJTV010000316.1:0-4053 GCA_041625075.1 Candidatus Polarisedimenticolaceae bacterium
ACGACCTGAAGCGGAACCACGAGGGTCCCCTGCGGGATGCTCAGCGTCGCCTTGCCGTTGACCGGGGCGTCGGGATCCTCCGAGGACCAGCGCACGTATGCCTTGTAGTGCCTCGAGCCGGTCCGCTCGAGCTCGACGGCGAACGGAGCGGGGCCGACATCGATCTCGAGGGTCTCGTTATCGAGACCATCCTTGAGCACGGCCAGCAGAATCCCCTCGGCGACTTGTCCGTCGGCGGTTCTGAGAAGGCGCAGCTGGTTCGGGTTGGCCTGGATGAGCGAGGGGACCAGCACCTTCACCGGGATCGTCACCTCGGGCTCGCGCCCGAGACCGGTCTTGAAGGTCAGGCTCTCCTGGCTCGGACCCCATGGCGGAGAGCCCTCGATCCTCGCCTCGATGACCCAGTCGCCCGGCTCGGCCGTGGCGACCTTCCCACCGATCTCCTCGCGTGCCGTCACGCGTCGCGCGCTGGCGACAAGCCACGGCTTCGAGGTCGTCACGTCGGACAGCTTCATCTCGCCCTGCTCGGTCGGATCCTGCCGGACGACGACCTTGCCGACCTCGATCTTGCGGCGCCCCCCGAGCAGGACGGCCCCCGGGGAAAGCTCGACGCTCCCGAGCACGTCGGCGGTGACCTGCAGGTAGGTCAGACGGTTGGTGCGGTCGTTGGTGGTCAGCGTGACACCCCGGTTGACCTTGCCCCGAAGATCGCCGGTGTCGAGCTTGATCCGGAACTTGCCCACCTGCCCAGGCGGGATGGCCTTGTCGTACGAGGCCACCGCGCAGCCTCAGCCGGGGACGGCGTCGATGATCTCGAGCACGGCGGTCCCGGAGTTGCCGATCGTGAACTCGGCCTCGACCACCTCGCCGCGGACGACCTCACCGAGGTCGAGGATGCGCGTGTCCGCCTCGAATCGCGGCTCCGCCTCCTGCGCCGCGATCGGCGCGGTGGCGACCATTATCACGGCGACGAAAACTCCCGAAATGCGTCTCATGCCGGCCTCGACTTCTGCCCCGCGCGACGTCGCGGGGGCGTCGTAAAAGAGTACCCGACTTCCCACGAGTTGCCAGTGAAAGCTTTGGTATCCTTCGGCCATGCCTTCGAGCACCGTCGAGGACTACCTCAAATGCATCTACCTCGCGGAAGAGCGGTCTGGTGAAGCCCTCGTTCCGACCGGGCAGATCGCGAGCTCGCTACGGGTGGCCCCGGGGACCGCGACGGCGATGGTCAAGACCCTGGCCGACTCCGGTCTGGTCTCCTACGAGCCGTACTCGGGGGTCAGGCTGACCGACGCCGGCAAGCAGCTCGCGACCCACGTTCTTCGCCGCCACCGGCTCGTCGAGCTCTTTCTGGTCAAGGTGATGGGGATGAACTGGAGCGAGGTGCACACCGACGCCGAGATCCTCGAGCACGCGGTCTCGGATCGGCTGATCGAGCGGATGGACGACATGCTCGGCCGCCCGTCCTCGGACCCGCACGGCGATCCGATCCCGACCGCCGGTGGAGAGGTCTCGTCCCCGGACTACCCCAGCCTGCTGAGCTGTCCGATCGGGCGCCGCGTCCGGGTCGTGCGCGTGATCGACCAGCGAACCGATTTTCTGCAGCTACTCGAGGGCCACGGGCTGAAGCCCGGGCGGCATGCAACCGTCGAGTCGCACGACGAGCTCACCGACACCGTTCACGTAGCCCCGGAGGACGGCGAGGCCCTCCGTCTCGGCTTCGGTGCCGCGTCCCGGGTCCTGGTCCAGCCGGTGTGACAACGTCGTCCCGACTTTTTCTGGAGGAGCATTCATGAAATCCGCGCTCATGATCGGCCTGGGGGTCGTCGCCGGGATCGGTGCGAGCTTCAGTGGGCTCGGGGGCGGCTTTCTCGTCGTTCCCCTGCTGGTGATGCTGGGCTATTCCGCACAGAAAGCGGTCGGGACGTCGTTCATGGCCATCGTCATCATCGCCGTGTCGGCGCTGTTCGCTCACGGCAAGCTCGCGCAGGTGGACTACCGCGTCGGTCTGCTGCTCGGTCTCGGAGGAATCGTGGGCGCGCAGATCGGGTCGCGCCTGCTGCAGCATGTCTCGGGGCCGGTGTTCAACAAGATCTTCGCCCTGATCCTCGTCGGTCTCGCGATCAAGATGTTTCTTCAGAAATAGAGAAAGAGAACGGGGGCATGTCCCCATTCGGCGATTTTATAAACAATGCGCTTGACCTCGACCACGGTCAGGCACAAAATTGAATGTGAATCCTTTATGATTCGGGATTGAGGGCACCGCCAGCGGCCGTAGGGGCCGGCGGAACGGGCCCCTGCAAAATTCGGGAGATCGAATGGCGAGGATCACCCCCCTAATCGCCCTTCGGGGGACCGTTGTCGGACTCCTCGTTTTCCTCCTCATGGTCGGTTGCGTCGGTCCGGGTAACCCCGACACCGACACCGCCGTCGGCGCGATCGGCACCGCTCCCGAGAACTCTGACCAGGGGTCGTCGGAGCTGACCCTGGCCAGGACCCTCCTCGGGCGGGGCGGCACCCTGGACCAGGCGCTCAAGCGCTTCGAGCTCGGGGGCGATCTGCGCCCCCGGATCATCGCGGCGCTCGAGCCGGTGATCGATCTCCGGCGGCTTTCTCCCGACACCGGAGTGCTGGTCGCGAAGGACGACGGTGGCCGGGTCGTCTTCGTGGCGTGCCGGCCGTCGATGGAGACGTACTTCCGCATCAACGTCGGGCCGGACGGGAAGCTCGCGACCGAGCACCTGGAGGTTCCGCTGCGGACGAGCGTCGAGACGGCGGGTGGCGCCATCGCGACGACCGTCGCGGAGACTTTGTCGCGATACCAGGACGCCGTCGCGCTGACCCACGCGTACGCGGAGATCTTCCAGTGGGACGTCGATCTGTTCGTCGACCCGCGACCCGAGGATCAGATTCGCATCGTCTACGAGACCCGGCGGCTGGGTGAGACGCCGGACGATCTTCCCCCGTTCGGAGCAGCGTCCAACGAAGAGGGCGAGTACATCGGTCTCGGGCGGATCCTCGCCGCGTCCTACGAGGGCCAGCAGGCCCGTTCCGTCGCCTTCTTTGTCGAGCAGGACGGCAACGGGGGCGGGTACTACGACGAGACGGGAGACTCGCTCGCGAAGGCGTTTCTCAAGAGCCCGCTCAACTACCGCCGGATCAGCAGCCGGTTCTCGCGCGCCCGCCGTCACCCGATCACCCGCAAGATCGTGCCCCATCACGGCGTGGACTTCGCGGCGGACCACGGAACGCCGGTGGTCGCGGCCGCCGATGGGCGAGTGGTGTCGGCCGGGTGGGACGGGGCGCTCGGCAAGGCCGTCAAGATCCGCCACGGCAGCGGATACACCACGGTTTATGGGCATCTCAGCGGTTTTTCGAAGACGGTCCGTGGCGGCGCGAGCGTCGAGCAGAACCAGGTGATCGGCTACGTCGGCTCGACCGGTCGCGCCACCGGGCCCCATCTGCACTACACCCTTCTCGCCGACGGGCGGCCGGTCAACCCGCTGACCTTTGACAACCCGCCCACCGAGCCTCTCGAGATCTCACGGCTGCCGATGCTCGAGGAGGCCCGCCGGAACTGGACACCGGTGCTCTACTCGATTCCATTCGAGGCGCCGCGCGCGGGTCTCGCGTGGGTGCTCCCCGAAGAGCTCGTCTCTCCCCGCGGCTAGGCTCTCCGGCCGCCTCAGCAGCCGACAGAAACCCATCACTCATCCTGGGACATGCCTTTGTCGCCGACAAAGGCATGTCCCCATTCTAGAATTGGAGGTATGGGGCGGCGGCATCTCGGTTCCTTTCTGGAAGACCTGGCTCGCGAACCGGACCGTCCGGCCTTCGTTCGTCGCACCGCCTACCGCGCGTTTCGCTGGACCGCGGGCGAGATCGTCGGCGCCGCGCACGCGGTTCACACGAAGCTCGCGGCGCGCGGGGTCGCACCCGGTGACCGGGTCGTGTTGCGGGGTCCGAGTTCGCCCGAGTGGTGCGCGGCCTTTCTCGGGATCGTCACGCGTGGCGCCATCGCCGTCCCGCTCGACGAGGGCGCGCCGCCCGAGT
>JBFJTV010000317.1:0-3997 GCA_041625075.1 Candidatus Polarisedimenticolaceae bacterium
ACGTGCTCGGCCCCGAGCGCACGAAGCATCTCGATCTGCTCGTCACGTCTCACGATGTTGACGAGCGGCAGCCCGGCGTCCGCGCAAAGCCGGATCAGCATCCGGCCCACCTGGCTCGCCGCCCCGGTCTGGAGCAGCGCTCGATGCCCACCACTCTGGGCCGTCTCGAGAAGACCGATGGCGGTCAGGGGGTTGATGATCAGCGTGCTCCCCTGCTCGAAGTCGACGTCGCGGTGAAGCGGTGCGCACTCCGCGCCCCGGGCAATGAAGTACTCGGCCCAGGTTCCGTCCGCATCCCCCTGCCCGGCGCAGGCGACGCGCTTACCCGTCAGCCACCGCCCCATCCACCCACCGCCCGACGCCACGACCGTTCCTGCCCCTTCCCACCCGGGAACGGTCGGGAGTGTCTTTTTCACACCGTAAAGTCCCTGCAGGAACAGGAGGTCGGACGGGTTGCACGGCGCGGCCTCGATCCGCACGAGCACCTGCCCGGGCTGCGGTCGCGGGACCGGTTTCTCGACGAGCCGTAGACCGCGGATGGCCTCGTTGACATCCTCGTGCGTCTCGACGAGCTCGAGCGCGCGCATCGTCGATGGAACCATCTCGCTCACCAGCCCCTTGTCCCGGGTGCACCCTTGAACGGACCGACGATGTCGTTCGTGATCCACCCACCGTAGAAGTCGCCTTCCTGGGCGCGGACGCGCTCGCCGTCGACGAAGCACGCTTCCATGGCCGAAGGATAGAACGCGACGTGATCCTTCAGGATCTCGAAGCCCGGCGTCGGCCTCGGGTAGTACCACCCGGCCGCAGTCGCGACCTGGTCACCGACCCGTACATCGTAGTACCGCGTGCTCCCCTTGAACTCGCACCACGTCGAGCGGCGGTTCTCGACGAGAAACTCCGTCCGGATGTCCTCCGGTGGGATGTAGTACACGGGCGGGTGGCTCGTCTCGAGGACACGTTTCGCGTTCTCGGTCTCGGCGATGACGGTGCCCGCGAAGCGCACCTCGATCAGACGCGTCGACGCTTCGACGCGCGGCGGACGCGGGTAGTCCCAGACCGATTCCTGGCCGGGACCGGGCTCGACTCGATCGATGAACACGGTAGGGCTCCTCCAGTTCCCATTCTAGGGAACCGAGCAAGCGGAACGGAACAACCGGGCGGTCACGCGGGCATAAGGACCTGCTGCAGCTCCTCAAAGCGCTCCGCCCAGTACTCCTTCGCCTTGGTGACGTCGGTCTTCTTGGCCAGACCGACGTGCTGGATCGCGACCTGCGACTTTTTCGGGCCCTTGGCCGTGAAGTAGGCATGCACCGACGTCCCGTCGGGCCACGTGATCCGCATCGACTTGTTCACCGTCGACGTCCGGATCTTGAGGTCGACGCCGGGCAGCCAGCGATCCCGCGTCCGCTTGACGCTGAACCCGCGGTACAGCTTCGATACGGGGACGGCGAACGTCTTGCTCTTGTTGGCGTCGTACGTGCTGCCGCGCCGCTGGGTGATCTCGCGGAGCCCGCGGATCCGCTCGTACCCGACGGTGACGGTCTGGGCCCACCACCCGGAGATGTCGTAGTTGTCGTGGACGTGCTTCGCGATCTCGCGGTGGGGAAGCTTCGCCGCGTCGACGGCATCGAGCTCCCTGACCCACTCTCTCCAGGTACGGCCGGTCTTGGCGCGGACGGCGTCGTCCTTCATCCCGGCGAGCCCCGCGAACTCGGCCGGGCGCGGACCGCTCTTCTTGAGAACCTGGGTTCGGGCGGCGGTGTAGGACTCTCGTGTCTTTTGCATGCGGGCCCGGACGAGCCGCTTGAGGTCTTTCTGCATCGGCATCACGATCTCCTTCGTTCACGCCGCAAGGCACGCTCCCCAGCAACGTCGCCCCGCCGGCGACACGAAGGTCCGTGAATACCGACCCGGGAGTGTGCCCCCCTTTGCCTCACGGGGACCTTCGCTGGGGGAAGGCCGGAGAGGTTGGGCGTGGGTCGTCGCCCGCCCCCGGAGAATGCCGCGAAAAGATCCGGGAGTCAACCCGTGCGCGCTCCCGGCGCGAACTCAGCCCTCAACGGGCGCGACGACCAGCAACGGACCGTCGGAGACCACGACGCCACCGGGCCGCTCGAGCGTGATCGCGAACGCCCTGGGATCGTCGATCAACAGCTTGGCGTGGATGGGCACGACGATCTCCTCGGCGCCCGACGGGATGTCGAAGACCCCGCCGTCCACCGGGCGTTCGTCCCGCGAGGGGTCGACGATCCACAGCTGGTACTGCTCTTTCGAGGGGCGGTTTGCGGGAAGGCCGCGAAGCCGCATGAACCCGGTCTGGGTGTCGCTGCTCCATACGACGTCGCCGCGAACCTGGGCGTATTCCGCGATCTCCGGCTGCGCCCAGTCGACCCGGACCAGGTCGGGCGCGGTTTCGATCAGCGCCGCCCGTTGCGCCGCCGGCGTCAGCGGCAGCGGGGGGGTCTCGGTCGTCCGCCAGGGAGCCCACACGGCGAGCACCAGCATCGCCGCCGCCGCGTACCACCCGAGATAGCGCGGGCTCAGCGGGCCGGTCTTCTTGGCGCGATGCTCTTCGATCGATCGAACCTCGTCCGGCAGATGAGCCGACGCTTCCATCATGATGCGGCGTTTGAGATCGTCCGGCATCGATTCGAGGTCTTGTGTCATGGCAAGATCCGCCTCGGCCGCGGCAAGCTCGAGGTCGTCGCCGTCGAACTCCGTTTGCCCGCCGAGAAGCCGTTCGAGCTCGGCGGACTCTTCGGGGGTCAGTCCCACGGTTGCCCGGGAGGTCAGCAGGTCGAGAAGGCGATCTCTGTCCGTCATGTCGTCGCCTCCTTCCCGGGGCCGATACGCGCGGCCATCCCGTCCCGGATGCGCAACAACCCGCGACGCAAATGCGTTTTCACGGTCCCGAGCGGGAGCCCCATCTTGGTGGCGATGGTCTGGTGGCTGCAGCCGTGATAGACGGCGAGCCGGATGATTTGCTGCTGCTCGGGTTTGAGCACGCGCATCAGCTCTCCCGCACGAGCGGCTGCATCTCGCGTTTCGAGGTCGAGCTCGGGTCCGGGTCCCGCGAGCTCGGGAACACTCTCGATGTCTTCCTGCAAAGGCTCGCGTTTTGCCTTCCGGACGCGATCGATCAAGCGGCGTCGGGCGATCATCGCGACGAACGTCATCTCGGTGCCTTTCGCCGTGTCGTACCGCCCGGCGTTGGACCACAAATCGATGAAGATCTCTTGCACGGCATCCTCGGCGTCGCCGCGATCCGCGATGAATCGCCTGGCCAGGGACCAAACCAGATTGCCGTAACGGTCTACGCATTGCGCCACGGCGTCGCGCTCTCCCCTGGCGATTCGCGGCAAAAGCGATTTACCCACGACCGGTCTTCTCCTGCGATCTTCCCGACGACTGAAGTCTACCGGACGGCATCAGCCCGTCCCACCCTTAACGGAGTGGGACGGGCGATGGCTGGGCGAGTCTATCGAAGGTCCATCGCGACCGCTTCAACGGTCCGCATCTTCGCCATCGACTCCATGACGTCGTCGAAGGCGTGACGCATGATCCACGCCTGTCGTCGGGAATCGCCGGTCTCGTGCATCCGATCCAGCGCCTCCGCGATCGTCGCCTTGTGGTGCTCGGAAAGACCCATGTCGCTCGAGCTCAGCAGGGCGTTCGCCGTGACCTCGTAGATCGCGGCGCACGCCTGCGGCATGTCGTGGTTGTAAAGCGGCGCGCCCCGGTCGATCGCCAGCCGGATCAGCTGTTCCGCGGAATCGCTGGCCGACGAGCGGAGACTCGGGGGAAGAATGACTTGGTCGATCACGTGGATCACGCCGTTGCTCGCGACGACGTCGGTGGCGACCACCGTGGCTTGGTCGATCATGAGGTTTCCGCTGGACTGCGAGATGGTGATCTCGCTCCCCTGCAGTGTCTCGACGCGTCCCGGGCGCACGTCGGAGCTGTAGACGCTGCCGGCAACGACGTGATAGGTCAG
>JBFJTV010000318.1:0-3979 GCA_041625075.1 Candidatus Polarisedimenticolaceae bacterium
CTTGCTGTCGGGCATGTTGCGCTTGACGAACTCGGAAAGCGACTTCGCCGCGTGCTCCCGGTGGCGATCGAGAATCTCATCCGGCGACTGCCCGGACGCCGCCAGGATCATCGGGGACAGCCGATCGTCCACGACGTAGGCGACGACGAGGTCGCTCCTGAGACGCGCGGCCAGGGTGGCAGCGTGCCGCACCGCGGCGACCGCTTGATCAGAGAGATCGGTGGCGGCGAGGATTGTTCGATAGTCGGCCATGGTGGGCCCTCCCGGCGAGTTCCCCTACTTGAAGGGCTTTTGCTCCGTGGCGAAGTAGGATCGCGTCATCCCGGCTACCGCTCCAGAGAGCAGGATCAGGGCGATGAGGTTCGGGAACGACATCAAACCGAGGGCGACATCACCGAAGGTCCACACCGCGCTCAAAGGCAGGATCGACCCCAGGAAGAAGAACGCGACAAAAACCCAGCGATAGATCGGGATCGCCCGGGATCCCAGAACGTACTCGATCGAGCGGTCGCCGTAGTACGACCACGAGATCCCCGTCGAGACGGCAAACAGAACAACCGCGAGCGTCACGATCAGATTGCCCCATCCACCGAGCCCCTTGTAGAAGGCGTGCGCGGTCAGATCGGCACCGGTCAGAAAGCCTCCCCCCTGCACCGAGGGCGTCGAGCCGTCGGAGGTCTCGAGGGAGCCCTCGCGATCAACGGTGACCGTCCCGCTCCAGGGCTCGCCGTCTAGATCGACGACCTCGGCATCCTCGACGACGGCCTTGAGATAGACGAAGGTGGCGCCGACGGGCCTGCCGTCGACGACCTCGAACGTGACGCCAGTGGATCCTCCAGCTTCGCCGTCGGTGTAGTCGTACAACTCGCGATCCGTCGACAATTCGGTGCCCACGACAGAGACGCTGTCGAGACCCTGCGTCAACTCGACCTTGTCGAGGTACGCTCCCGAGGTCACGATCACGAGACCGGTCATCGTGCAAATCACGAGCGTGTCGATGAAGGGTTCGAGCGAACCGACCAGCCCTTCTCGAACCGGCTCGTGTGTTTTGGCCGTCGCGTGCGCGATGGGGGCGCTCCCCTGCCCAGCCTCGTTGCTGAACAGACCGCGACGGATGCCCCACATGATCGTCAGCAAGAGCGAACCGGCCGCCCCTCCCTGCATCGACGCAGGCGCGAAGGCTTCGCGGAAGATCGTCTCGAACCCGGAGGGGATCGCGCGATAGTTGATCGCGAGGATCGCCAACGCCCCCGCGACGTAGAGCATTGCCATTCCCGGCGCGAGGATCGAGGTCACACGCCCGATGCGTCGAATGCCGCCGATGATCACGAGCGCCACCAGCGACGCGAAGATCAACCCTGTAAAGACGGTCGGCATCCCGAACTGGGTCTCCAGCCGCGTGGCGAGCGTGTTCGACTGATTCATGCACCCGCCGCCGAACGAGGCGATGGTTGCAAAACACGCGAACAGAAAGGCGACCCACCGCCAGCCGCCGCCGAGGCCCTTCTCGATGTAGTACATCGGGCCGCCCGAGACCGAGCCGTCCGGATTGATCTTGCGGAACTTGACCGCCAGCGTGCACTCGGCGTACTTCAGCGCCATCCCGAAGAACGCGGTCAGCCACATCCAGAACAGCGCGCCGGGACCGCCGAGACGTACGGCGATGGCAACGCCGGCGATGTTCCCGATCCCGACGGTAGCGGAAAGCGCCGTGGTCAGCGCCTGGAAGTGCTTGAGGTCTCCTTCCTCCTCAGGGTCGTCATAGACCCCGCGGGTGATGTCGATGGCGTGCTTGAACCCGCGAATCTGGACGAGCCCTAGCCTGATGGTGACGAAAAGACCCGTCCCGAGAAGGACGACCGCGAGAAGGGGCACCTGCTCCGGCCATGCCCACACGTACTTTTCGAGAAACCCGGCGATCGGGCCAAGCCAGTCGTTGATGAATCCGGACAGGTTCTGACTGAAGGATTCGATACGATCGAGCACCCGCAACCTCCTGGCGTGCCGACCGCGAATGCTACCACGGAACCTTCGGGGCGGATCGAGCCGGGAATTGCCCGAAAGCTAGGGCGATGGCGGTATCGGTTGCAGTTCGTCGATCGACCGCACGACCCCTCCCCGGACCACGAGACGCAGGCGGCGGAGATTGGTGATGTCCTCGATGGGGTCCGCCTCGACGACCACCAAATCGGCGATCTTGCCCTGCTCGATCGTCCCGAGATCCTCCAGGCGATCCATCGCCATCGCGGCCCCACGGGTCGCCGTGACGAGGACTTCCTCGGCGGTCAGCCCCGCCGCCTGCATCGCCTCCATCTCGGCGTAGACCGACGGACCGTGAAGGGTCAACGGATTTCCGGCATCGGTCCCCATCGCGATTGGGATGCCGGCATCGTGAACGCGTTTGAGGTTCGCGGCCATGGTCGCGCGTAGTGTCTTGGTGGACTCTTGCCGTTGGGCGACCGACGCCGGCGTCGTCGCTTCGGTCTTGAACTCTGGGGTTGTCGCAAGAAGTTCGAGTGTCACGTCATCGACGCAACCGTTCGGGTCGTCGACCACGGGAGGCTCGCCGGACAGCATCGACTCGTACATCCGCAGATAGCCCTCGACGACCGTCAGGGTCGGGCAGTAGACCGTGCCGCCGGCCTTCGCGAGCTCGATGAACTCGTCGTCCACCGGCTGATCCCAGACGCTGTGGACCAGCAGATGCGCACCGGCGCGGAGCGCGACCTTTGCCTCCTCCAACCCGGTCGCGTGCACGATCAACGGGATCCCGGCACTCTTCGCTTCGATGCCCGCGACCTTGACGGCCGCGGACAACACCTCAAAGTCCTGGTCGGGAACGTTGATGAACCAGACCTTCATCAGCGGGGCCCCATGCGAGGCGACGTAACGTGCAACCCGGCGGCTCGTGTCCTGGTCCGGAATGTGGATGAGCTGTTTGTCGCCCGGAAGATTGAGCCAGTGATCGAGCGTCGAGAGCAGCGGGCCGGCCGGTGTGACGTGGGGCGCCTCGGTGTTGGTCTCGGTGCGTTCCGCGAGACCCCACGTCCAGGAGTATCCCCCCGCGTCGAGCACGGCGGTCACGCCCGAGCAGAGGTACGAACGGAAGTACCGTTCGGGGTTCGCCCTGAGATCTGCCTGCACCTTTTCGTAGGGGTGTTGCTCGCGAACGTCGAGCGAGTCGGGCCGACCGTCGGCCCAGCCGGTCTGGGAAAAGTGCACGTGCGCGTCGATCAGCCCCGGCGTGATCCACATCCCCGTGACGTCGAGCGTGTCGATGCCGTCGGGAACCGGACACCCGGCGGCCGGGCCCGCGCAATCGATCCGGCCCTCGCGCATCACCACGACCGCGTCACGAACGGCGGGGCCACCGTTGCCGTCGATCAGCGTTCCCCCGACGAGAGCTCGCGGCGGCGGCGGCGAGCCGGGGGTGTCGAACGCCGTCGTGAGCGCAATCTTCCACCCGGCGTCGGTTTCGACGAACAGCCGCTCGGAGATCCCGCGATGCTCGTCGCCGCCGTAACTGACGCGGTATCGGTACGTTCCATAGACCAGACCGTCGTCGATGGGGGTTAGCCTCAGGTCCTGCGCCTCGAAGACGTCGGGCCAGGCACTGTCGGAGGACTGCGAGGCGTGATCGGCAAAGCCCAGACGAAAACCGTCCGGACCCGTTCGGACGAGAGCGTCGGTCTGGAGGTAGCACGCGAGGTACGCGTCGCGATCCCGGTTTCGTATCGCGTCGAGGTTGCGCTCGAACACCTCTGCGGCCGACGCGATGTCCTCGGCGGCACCTGCCGTCGCCGGCGCCCCGGATGCGCACACAACCCAGATCACCAACGCAGTGAAAACGCGAAGACCGACGTCGCTCGATGAGCTCATGAGCCTTCCCCCGGAAAGGTCGTATTCTGTGCGGCCGAGGTTACCACGTGACCGAACCCGAGACGCTCTCGAGGCGGTTCTTCCAGCTGACCGCGCTCAA
>JBFJTV010000319.1:0-3965 GCA_041625075.1 Candidatus Polarisedimenticolaceae bacterium
CCCGCCGTGCGTCTTCACGCCCTACGCGACCTGCCCCCTTCCGCCGCCCGGCAACCGCCTGAGCGTTCGAATCGAGGCCGGCGAGAAAGACTTCGCCCAACACTAAATCTGGAGGGCGCGGACGGACTGGACCTCGGGGATCGACCGGATCTCCTCGAGGACTTCGGGCGGCACGCCGTCGTCGACGGCGATGATGGAGACCGCGGTCTCGCCCGGGTTCACCCGGCCGAGCTGCAGCCCCGCGATGTTGACCCCGGCCCGCCCGAGAAGACTCCCGATCTTTCCGACGACGCCGGGGACGTCGTCGTTGCGCAGAAAAACGAGATGACCGGCCAGACGGCACTCGATCGGCATGCCGTCAACCTCGACGAGCTTCGCGTCCTCGGAGTTGTACCGCGTCCCCGCGACGGTCGTGGTTCCCGCGTCAGTCGTCAACGTCAGACGGACGAGCCCCGAATACGCCGTGGACTCGTTGCTCCGGCCCTCTTCGACGGTGATGCCGCGCTCCTGCGCGACGGTCAGCGCGTTCACGAAGGAAACGCCTCCCTCGCGGGTCGGCAGAAGAACGCCCTTGGTCGCCGCCATGACCATCGGTTTTAGCGGGTGGTCGAGAAACTCGCCAAAGCACCGCAGCTCGAGCTTGCGGAATCCCCCGTCGGCGATCTGCGAGAGAAATCGTCCGAGCCGCTCGGACAGGTCCATCAGCGGCAGCAACGCCGCGTACTCCTCGCGGTCGATCGACGGGAAATTGACCGCATCCATGATCGCGCCGCTCAGCAGGAAATCGCGGATCTTCTCGGCGATCTCGGTGCCGACCCGTTCCTGCGCCTCGCGCGTCGAAGCGCCAAGATGCGGCGTCGAGACGACCTTGGGGTGCTCGATCAGACGCTTGTCGGTCGGCGGCTCGTTCTCGAAGACGTCGAGGCTCGCTCCCCGGAGCTTGCCCGCATCAATCGCCTCGACGAGGGCCTTCTCGTCGATCAGCCCACCCCGCGCGACGTTGATCAGAAACGCGCCGTCCTTCATCCGCGCGAGCGCTTCCGCGTCGATGATGTGCCGGGTCTCGGGCGTCAACGGTACGTGGACGGTCACGAAATCCGAACGCTCCAGAAGATCGTCGAGCTTCGCGTAGACGACCCCCATGGACGCCGCGGCGTCCTGCGAGACATACGGGTCGAACCCGAGGACCTCCATCCGAAGTCCCTTGGCGATCCTGGCGACCTCGCGCCCGATCCTCCCGAGCCCGATCACACCGAGCGTCTTTCCAGCCACCTCCACACCGACGTAGCGCTTGCGTTCCCATTTTCCGGCGCGCAGATCGGCGTTGGCCTGCGGCAGGTTCCGGGCCAGCGCGAGCAGATGGGAGACCGTCAGCTCCGCGGCGGCGACCGAGTTGCCTCCCGGGGTGTTGACCACGACGACGCCGGCTCGGGTCGCGGCGTCAAGGTCGATGTTGTCCACTCCGGTCCCGGCGCGGCCGATCACCTTGAGACGCTTGGCGTGGGACAGCACCTCGGCAGTCACCTTGGTGGCCGAGCGCACGACGAGCGCGTCGTGTGACGGGATTTCCTCGGCAAGCTCTTCCGGGCTCATCCCGGTCTTGAAGGTGACCGTAAGTCCCGGAGTCTTCTCGAGTAGATCGACACCCGCCGGTGCGATGTTGTCGCTGACGAGAACCGAGAATGTCGCCGTCCTGGAACTGTCGTTCATTGTGACCCGGCCCAAAAAAGGAAGAGGATTCTATCGGTCGCCGTTGGTGATGACAAGACGACCCGTCACCGGCCCCCGTCCGTCATCCGGAACCTCCACAGTGCACGCGCGATGCCCCAATCGTCCTGCGGTTTGTGGACTCTCGTGGTCAAGTGAATGTCGATCCACGCGCCGTCGTGAGAGAGATAGGCGCGCACCTGTTTCCGAGCGTCGGGGGCGCCCTTCACTCCCTCTCCTGCTTGAGCACGTTCAGGGCCGACCCCGCCTTGAACCAGTCCACCTGCTCGGCGTTGAGCGAATGCCGCAACTGGATGCGGTCCTCCGTGCCGTCGTGGTGGTGCAGCACGGCCGTGACCTCCTGGCCGGGTGCGAGCGCGGCCAGACCGACGATGCTGATCCGGTCCGTCTCGCGGACCTTGTCGTAGTCGGCCGGATCGACGAAGGCCAACGGCAACAATCCCTGTTTCTTGAGATTGGTCTCGTGGATCCGCGCAAACGACCGCACCAGGATCGCCGCCGCCCCCAGATGGCGCGGCTCCATCGCAGCATGCTCGCGGCTCGAGCCCTCGCCGTAGTTCTCGTCACCCACGACGACCCACATCTGCCCGGCATCCTTGTAGGCGCGCGCGACCTCGGGGACCGACTGACCGCCCTCGCCCGTGAGCTGGTTGAGCGTCTTGCCGGCCTCGCCCGTAAAGGCGTTGATCGCGCCCGTGAACATGTTGTCGGAGATATTGTCGAGATGACCCCGGAACCTCAGCCACGGACCCGCGGGAGAGATGTGATCGGTCGTGGTCTTGCCGCGCGTCTTGATCAGCAGCGGCAGGTTTTCGTAGTCGTTGCCGTCCCACGGTGCGAACGGCGCGAGCCTGGCGAGGCGCTCACTATCCGGACGGATCTCGACCTCGACCCCGGTCCCGTCCTCCGGCGGGGCGATGTATCCCTCGACGTCGCGGACGAAACCCTCGGGTGGGAGATCGGGGGCCTGCCCGGGAGCGTCAAGCTTGAAGCTGTCGCCGTTGCGTTCGACCGCATCGGTCAACGGGTTGAACGAGAGCCGCCCGGCCAGCGCATACGCGGCGACGATCTCGGGAGAACCGATAAACGCGAGCGTCGCCGGGTTACCGTCGTTGCGTCTCGGGAAGTTGCGGTTGAACGACGTTATGATGGTGTTGGTCTCGCCGGGCTTGATCTCGTCACGTTGCCACTGACCGATACACGGCCCACACGCGTTGGCCAGGACCGTCGCGCCGAACTCCTCGAGCTCGCCCATGAGCCCGTCACGGACGATCGTCGCGCGGATCTGCTCCGAGCCGGGCGTGATCAGCAGGGGAATCCTGGCCTTGGCGCCCTTCGACTTGGCCTGCCTCACGATCTGCGCGACGCGCGAGATGTCCTCGTACGACGAGTTCGTGCACGACCCGATCAGCGCGACCGCGATCTGATCGGGATAGCCCTCGGAGCTCACCGCCTGGGCGACCTTCGAGACGGGACGGGCAAGGTCCGGGGTGTGGGGCCCGACGAGATGCGGCTCGAGCCTGGAAAGATCGATCTCGATGACCTGGTCGAAGAACTTCGCGGGGTCCTGCTCGACCTCGGCATCGGGGCGAACGAGGTCGCGGTTGTAGAGCGCGAGATCGGCAAGAGCGGCGCGCTCCGTGCCGCGGAGGTAACGATCCATGTGCTCGTCGAACGCAAAGACCGAGGTCGTGGCGCCGAGCTCCGCGCCCATGTTGGTGATCGTACCCTTGCCCGTGGCGGAGATCGTGTCCGCGCCCGGGCCGATGTACTCGATCACCGCGTTGGTCCCGCCCTTGACGGTCAGGAAGTCGAGGACCTTGAGGATCACATCCTTGGGCGCCGTCCACCCGCCGAGCTTGCCGGTGAGAACGACCCCGATCGTTTTCGGGTACTTCACCTCCCACGGGAACCCGGCCATCACATCGACCGCGTCGGCGCCGCCGACACCCGAGGCGAACATCCCGAGCCCACCGGCGTTGGGCGTGTGGGAGTCGGTCCCGATCATCATCCCTCCCGGGAAGGCGTAGTTCTCGAGAATGACCTGATGGATGATGCCCGAACCGGGCTTCCAGAAGCCGATGCCGTATCGCGCCGACGACGACCGCAGGAACTCGTAGACCTCATTGTTCTCGGCCAACGCGCGCTGCGTGTCGGCATCGGCACCCTGGTGCGCCCGGATCAGGTGGTCGCAGTGCACGGTCGTGGGAACGGCCACACGGTCGAGCTCGGCCTGC
>JBFJTV010000320.1:0-3955 GCA_041625075.1 Candidatus Polarisedimenticolaceae bacterium
GCCCCGGAAGCCGATGGGGTAGGTGTCGTCGATCATCGAGATGTGGACGTGGATCGTGTTCGCCTTGGCGACCCCGACGCCGAAGCGGGTCCAGAAGAAGCTGAAGGCGTTGGGCGCCAGCCCCGACAGGAACACGAATAGCGTGAAGAAGAGGCTGGACCAGCCGACGACCTTTCCTCTCGCGTAGCGATCGGCGAGCCATCCCATCGGCACCGCGCCGAGCACGACGAATGCGGCCGAGATGGCGCCTATGAAGGTGACGAGACCGTCGCTGATCCCGACACGCTCGCGCTCTTCCTGCGACACCGCCGCATGGGTCATCGTGACCGGGTGCGTGATGAGCGACTCGAGCGATCCGAGGTTCTCGGCGAGCGTCCACAGCTTGATCGTGTCCATGAGCCGCTTGCCGGCGACGACGCCGCCGCGCACCTCGAACCACACCATCGCCCCGAACCCCGTCGCCTGTGACCTGGCCAGGTCGTACTGCGGGAACGATTCGAGACCCGGGTAGCGCACGCGCTCGACCCTGGGATGCTCTTCGAGAAACCGAGCGATCGCCATTGCGTTTTCCGACTGCCGCTCCATCCGGATCGACAGCGTCTTGCAGCCCTGCAACGTGAGCCACGCGACCTGCGGGGAGGCGATCGTCCCCGACGAGTTTCGGACGAACCGGACCTTTTCGTCCTGCTGCTCCGTCGCAGCGACCACGGCGCCCCCGATCGTGGCGTTGTGCCCGTCGAAGTACTTGGTCGTGCTGTGAATCACGATATCGGCGCCCAACTCGATGGGTCGCTGGAAGTAGGGCGTCAGGAAGGTGTTGTCCACCGCGTGCGGGATGCCGCGCGCGCGTGAGATCTCGGAGATCGCCGCGATATCCGTCAGCTTGAGCGTCGGGTTCGCCGGTGTCTCGGTGAGGATCAACCGGGTGTTGTCACGGATTGCCGCTCGCACCTCGTCGGGGTTGGAGGTATCGGCGAACGTGATCTCGACACCGAATCTCGCCAGGATCTGCGTGCAGAAGCGATAGGTGCCACCGTAGGCGACATCCGAAACGATAACGTGGGTCCCCGCGTCGAGGAATGCCAGCAGGACCCCCTGGATTGCCGACATGCCCGAGGAGAAACAGGTGCAATCAAACCCGCCCTCGAGATCCGCGAGCTTCTTCTCGAGCGCGCGTACGGTGGGATTTCCGGTCCGCGAGTAGGAGTAACCCTTCGAGAGGTACTCGTCCACCGACGGCTGCACGTAGGTGGTGGACTGATGGATCGGCGTCAGGATGGCGCCGGTGATGGGATCGGCCTCGACACCGGCGTGGATCTGCCGTGTGCTGAAACGCATGGACTGCTCTCCTCCGAAAAAACGGCATCCGCGGGGATGTAGAGACAGGTTAGCATGCCTCGAAACCGTTTCCAGACACAGGGGGGAGCAAACATGAACAGAACAGTGCGACGGGTGATCGCGGTGCTCGTGATGACGGTTGCCGTCATCACGATCGTTTCGATCTGGGCCGGACAGACTGCCGCGCAGGACGCGGGCGCGGCGCCGGACTTCGTGATGATCCGATGCGGGACGGGATCGCAGTTCGCGGTCACCGCCTATCAAGGCAGCGCCGCCGCCCCGTCGAAGCGATCCGCCACCTGCCCCCAGGTGCTCGCGGATCTGAAAAAAGACGGCTTTTCGATCCGTGACGCCGGCTACAGTCTCGAGGCCGACGTGGCCGTCTACACGCTGATGCGGTGACGTTGCGGGGCGTTCCGGCCCCGTTTACGATGGACTCATGGCTGTTCCGAGGCCGAGATCCGTGCTTCTCGGGGCCCTCGTGCTTCTGATCCTCGCGGTCGGGCCGGGTGCGGTCGCACCGCAGAACGAAGAAGCCCTTCGAGACGAGGACGTCGTCCGGATGCTTCTCTCGGGGGCGTCCCCCGCCCAGGTCATCGAGCGGATCCGCACGAGCGACGTCGACTTCGATCTCTCCGAGGAGATGATCGTCGAACTGTCGACCGCCGGTGTCCCAGCGTCGGTCATCGACGCGATGAAGGAGCGACAGGCGGAGCTGACGCCTCCAGAAGAAGCCGAGCCGGTCGAGGAGGTCTTCGTCGAGCCCGGCCCGGTCCTTCGCATCACATTCCAAACGAACGGCGACGCCAAAAAGAAGAAGAAGAAGAAAGACAAAGAGAAAGAAGAAGGAAAGCAGAAGACGATCGAGATCGACGAGTACGTCCACCCGGCGCTGGCGGCGGAGTGGCAGCTGAGCGGAGCCGACGAGCGCGTCTTCACCGACATCGCGATTTACGTTGCCTGCGTCACGTCATACCACGTTCCGGATCACTGGCGGAGCAAGACGCCGATGGGTCGCGACTTCTACAGCATGCCCCGGCACAAGATGCTTGCGTTCGCGCCGGGAGCCGAGTGGGAGAAAGCGGGGTTCTTCAAGAAGCTCGGGATGAGCATCCCGGGTGTGGCTTCGTCGGGGACCGACGGCACGGCCTCGTCTTCGTTGACCAGCGGGAAGCCCAAGTCGGGCTCGCTGGAATATCCGATTCCGCCCTCGATCGAGATCGAGCTCGAGCCCGGTGAGCCTCACGATGTCGTGTTGGGGATCGCCGTCGAGATCGACGGCCGGTTCTACCGCTTCACCGACGCGATTCTCGAGGATGTCAGCGTTCTGGATGACGACATCGACGTCGTCGCGGTGATCGAGGGTGCGAAGAGCCTCGCGACGCTGAAGGTCTACTTTGAGACCGAGGAAGAAGAAGACCTCACGGCCGTGGCGAACTGACGCAGCGCCCGCCGCATGAGCGGGCTCTTGATCAGACCCCGGCGGAGCAGCATGCGTCGCAGCCGTGCCTTGGCCTGCTGCTCGATCTGTCTCGCACGCTCGCGACTGACGCCCATGGCCACGCCGATCTCCCTCAGGGTCCGGTGTGGCTCGCCGTCAAGCCCGTAACGCGACGAGATGACGTTCTTCTCCTTCTCGGACAGCTCGGAGATCGCTCGCGAGATCACGTCGCCGATCTCCTGTCGGAGAAGGAGAGTCTCGGGGTTCTCGCCCTGGCCGTCGGCGAGGGCGTTCGCGAGCGAAGGACGATCGTGATCCGTGCCGTCGAGACTGGTCTCGAGCCATTGTTTCGGCGGGGTGGGAGGGGTGGAGCCGCTCTTGCCGATCTTGTTTGAGATCTCTTCGCCGTGCGGCTCGCGTCCGAGCGAGGCCCTGAGGTCGTCCTGGACCCGGCGAAACGTTCGGCCCTGCGTGCGCTGATAGGACGGGATCCGAACCACGCTCGAGTGATCGTCGATCGCCTTGAGAATGTACTTGCGGACCCACCACATGGCGTAGGTGATGAACTTGTTGCCCTTCGAGCTGTCGAAGCTGCGCGCGGCCTCGAGGAGGCCGACGTTGCCCTCGTTGATCAGGTCCTCGTAAGGCACACCGAGGTGGCGGTACTCGCCGGCGACCTTGACGACGAAACGCAGGTTCGCCTCGACGAGCTGATCAAGAGCCTCGCGGCAACCCGCGTTGTAGCGCTCGAAGAGATCCGCTTCCTGCTTTCGGGTGAGAACGGGACGGCTGCTGATGTCGGAGAAATAGCGCGACAGAATCGAGCTCGGCTCTTGCGGCGCGCCCATTCTTCCCCCCCCTCCGCCGGAAGCCTATACGTTGGGAACCCGCATTAGACAAGGGTTTTGAAAAGGCGGTGTGAAGTTCGTGTGAATTCGGTGTCAAGGATCGGACGGTCGATCCCCGCCGACGCCGCGCGCCCGTTTGTCTAGGAATCGAAGCGTCTCGACCCTTATGGCCCCTGGATGACCTGGAGGCGAATGCCGCCGCGGATCCGGAACCACAATTCCTCAGCCGACGAGTACGGCTCGTACTCGACGGGCTCCCACTGTTCTTGTTCGTTCAGACGCGTCCATGCTACCGCGCCCGCCGAATCGACCCAGTCGATCCACAGCC
>JBFJTV010000321.1:0-3951 GCA_041625075.1 Candidatus Polarisedimenticolaceae bacterium
GGCCACTAGTGTGTTGAAGCTCCCCGCCGCCACCGCCGTGTCGACGATGTCCTTGCTGTTCGCGGCCTTGTCGCCGGCCATCGTGAAGCCTGCCACCAGGACGAGAGAAGCCGCAGCGACTGCCAGAATTCTTGTCAAAGCGTTAATTCTCATTGTCTTACCTCCAAAAATGCCCACTTCCAATGGGCTTGTTCACTCTTGACGCTCCGTATTCTACGTTGCGTCCACGTTTTGTCAAGGATATTTCCGAAAAATTACGAATATATACTAGACAAAATATAGACAGAAAAGGCCATGGAACAAAAGATCCCACATCCAATGGCTTTTTGTGGGAAACTGGCTCGACGGGCTAATCGACGCCCGTCTAGGGGACGCCTACGGGATCGGGGTCCTCGGCATCGTTCGGGAGGGTCGAACCCGTCTGATGCCCGACCCCGAGGAGCGCGTGCTCGCCGGCGACACGCTTCTGCTCCGCGGAACCACCGAGGATCTCGCTGGAACCGCCGCGGATCCAGAAAGCACCTTTGGCCGGGCTGTTCATGGGTCGCAACTCTTGCCGACGTCCGCCGTCGCGATCCTGATGGCCCCCGTCGCCCTCGCGATCGCGGGCGATATGGGACTGTCACCCCGCGCGCTGCTGATGACCGTCGCGCTTGCCGCCTCGGCGAGCTTCATGAGCCCGGTCGCGCCCCCTGCAAACGTGTTCATCATGGGACCCGGCGGGTACCGTTTCCGCGATGACGCCAAGGTCGGTCTCCCGCCGACGATCGTCTGTCTGATCGTCGTGCAGCTCGTTCCCCCGCTCATCTGGCCGCTCGAGGGTTAGCGCCTTTATAATTGGGACAAAGTCTTGATCTCGGGGGGAGAATATCCGAGAGACGTAAACGGTTTGCACCTCTGACCGACCCGCGAGAGGGCAATTCCCGAGGTGACCAGAGATGAGATCGATCGCAATTCTGATCGTTTTGTCGGTGGCGGCCGTGGGTGTCGTTGTTTTCTCCTGCGCCCAGGCTTCGTCCTCCGGCGATGAGAAACCGGAACCGTTCACCGGACCGACCGAGACCGCCATCTTCGCCGGCGGGTGTTTCTGGTGCATGGAGCCGCCATTTGAAAAGCTCGACGGCGTCGTCGAGGTGATCTCAGGCTATTCGGGCGGTGAGCTCGAGAACCCGACCTACGAGCAGGTCTCGTCGGGCCGGACCCAGCACCGCGAGGTCGTCCTGGTGCGCTTCGACCCCGAGAGGGTCTCCTACGACACGCTGGTGGCCACGTTCTGGCGACAGATCGACCCTACGGATGGGGGTGGGCAGTTTGCCGACCGCGGAATGCAGTACACGACCGCCATCTTTGTGAGTGGCGACGAGCAGCGCGACATCGCGAGACGCTCCAAGAGAGAGCTCGAGGCCAGCGGAAAGTTCGACAAACAGATCGTGACGCCGATCCTGCCCGCCGGGCCGTTCTACCCCGCGGAGGACTACCACCAGGACTACTACAAGAAGAACTACTCGCACTACGAACGGTATCGCGTGGGCTCCGGTCGAGAGGGGTACCTGAAGAAGACGTGGGGTGACGAGCCCCTGCCGGCGGGCGCGAGGTACACCAAGCCGAGCGACGAGGAGATCGCGAGTCGTTTGACCCCGCTGCAGTACAGGGTCACGCAGGAGGACGGCACCGAGCGGCCGTTCTCGAACGACTACTGGGACAACCAGGCAGCCGGGATCTACGTCGACATCGTCAGCGGCGAGCCGCTGTTCAGCTCGACCGACAAGTTCAAGAGCGGCACCGGGTGGCCGAGCTTCACGCGCCCCCTCGAGTCGGACAACGTCGTCGAGGGCACCGACTACAAACTCGGCTACGCACGCACCGAGGTGCGAAGCAAGCACGCGGACAGCCACCTCGGTCACGTCTTTGAAGACGGTCCCGAGCCGACGGGTTTGCGTTACTGCATCAACAGCGCCGCGCTGCGGTTTATCCCGAAGGACGAGCTTCAGGACGAGGGGTACGGCGAGTATCTGGCATTGTTCGAGAGCCCCGAGCAGGCGGCGTCTACACCCGCTCCTTGACGAGACGCTTCCGAGCGACTTCGCGTTTGGACGCCGACAGCTCGGTCTTCCGAATCCGCAGGCTCTTCGGCGTGACCTCGACGTACTCGTCCTCGACGATGAACTCGATCGCCTGATCGAGCGAGAGCCGGAGCGGCGGCCGCAGCGTCACGAGCACGTCGGAAGTCGCGCTGCGCATGTTGGTGAGCTTCTTCTCCTTGGTGATGTTGACGTCGAGATCACCCGAGCGGTTGCGCTCACCGACGACCATGCCCTCGTAAACCTCGGTGCCGGGGCCTACGAAGAGCTCGCCGCGTTCTTCGAGGCCGAAGCTGGCATACGCCGTCGTCTTCCCGGCGCGATCGGAGACCAGAGCGCCGCAGGTCCGTTGCGGGATCGCACCGAACCACGGCTCCCAGCCGTGCATCAGCGAATTCATGATGCCCGAGCCCTTGGTGTCGGTCAGGAACTCGTTGCGGAACCCGATGAGGCCGCGCGCCGGCACGTGGAACTCGATCTGCACCCGACCCGATCCGTGGTTGACGAGGTTGACCATCCGGCCCTTGCGCACGCCGAGCTTCTCGGTGACGACCCCAACGAAGTCCTCGGGGACGTCGAGAAAGAGATGCTCGACCGGCTCGTGGAGCTTGCCGTCGATCTCGCGTGTCAGCGCCTGCGGTCGTGAGACCAGCAGCTCGAAGCCCTCGCGACGCATCGTCTCGATCAGGATCCCGAGCTGGAGCTCGCCGCGACCGCAGACCTCGACGGCGTCGGCGCGGTCGGTCGGCTGGACCTCGATCGCGACGTTGCCGAGCCGCTCGGCCTCGAGCCGATCTCGAATCTGACGCGAGGTCAGCTGGGTCCCTTCACGTCCGGCGAACGGCCCGTTGTTGACACAGAACAGCATCGAGACGGTCGGCTCGTCCACGTGGATGCGCGGCAGAGGCGCGGGGTTTTCAAACGACGTCACAGTGTCCCCGATGTGGACGTCGTCGATCCCGGCGACGGCGCAGATGTCTCCTGCCGTCACAAGCTCGGTTTTGGAGCGCTCGAGACCCGAGAACGTGTAGATGGCGGAGAACTTGACCGGGTCGACCGTGCCGCCCTCACGGCACAGACCATAGCCCGCGTTGAGCTTCAGACTGCCGTCGAGCAACCGCCCGAGCGCGAGGCGCCCGACGTAGGGGTCGTAGTCGAGATTGGTCACCAGAAAACGCGGTATCGCTTCGGGGTCGCCGCCCGCGTCCGGCACGGCATCGACGATGGCCTCGAACAGTGGGAGCAAGTTGGTGGAGCCATCGCCCGGCTCGCGGTGAGCGACGCCCTCGCGTGCGTTGGTGTACAGGATCGGGAAATCGAGCTGGGACTCCTCGGCGTCGAGGTCGATAAAGAGATCGTAGACCTCGTTGACGACCTCTTGAATCCGCGCATCCTTGCGGTCGATCTTGTTGACGACCAGCACGATGGGCAGCTTTCGCGCGAGCGCCTTCCGCAGGACGAACCGCGTCTGCGGCAAGGGACCCTCGCTGGCGTCGACGAGCAGGAGGGCGCCGTCCACCATGTGCAGGCTGCGCTCGACCTCGCCCCCGAAGTCGGCGTGACCGGGGGTGTCGACGATGTTGAGCTTGACGCCGCGGAAGGAGACGGCGGTGTTCTTGGCGAGGATCGTGATGCCGCGCTCACGCTCGAGATCGAAGCTGTCGAGTACGCGCTCGTCCACCGTCTGATTCTCGCGAAAGGCCCCGCTCTGACGGAGCATCCCGTCGACGAGAGTCGTCTTACCATGGTCGACGTGGGCGACGATGGCGATGTTGCGGATGGAGCCTTCCCTCATCGGTGCCTCTTCAGGAGCTGCGCCAGTCAATCAGCCGAAAGGTGATAGCAGAAACCGGGGACGTGTACCAAACCC
>JBFJTV010000322.1:0-3939 GCA_041625075.1 Candidatus Polarisedimenticolaceae bacterium
ACCGGCCTCGAGGGCGCGGTGGAACAGCGCGTCGGCGTCTTCCACGTAGATGTGCAGCGACTGTGGCGAGCCTCCAAGGGCCTCGGGGGACTGCGCGCCCCACTGCGGGTTCTCGTCGGTCAGCATGACGGTGGAATCCCCGATGTGCATCTCGGCGTGCATCGTGCTCTTGCCGTCCGGCCCGGCCATTCGCAGACCCGGCTCGGCGCCCAGCGCCTGCCTGTAGAAGTCGAGCGCCTTGGCGGCGTCTTTCACGATCAGGTAGGCGCTGACGGTGTTGTACCCGTCGGGGATCGGCTTGACGGACATACGCTTCCCTCCCTCGCGTCCGGCCCTATGGCCGGGCAGAAAAACCCTCCTCTGTTCGCACGGATAGAGTGGTTCTACGCCCGGGATTGTATCACCGGTCGAGAGGGACCGAGCGGTCGCAGCGCAATCTCCCTCGCCTCGGCACAGGCGCGAGTCAGCGCTGGACGAACTCGATGATGTCGTACGGCACCAGGGGGCGCGCAAAGTCGAGTGCGTCGGTGCAGTAGATCGTGTCCCCGGTACCGCCGCCGCTCTCGTCGAACGTCGCCGAATCGTACCCGCCGACGCCGCCCGTGCAGTCGTCGTCGGTGCCGTAGGTATTGTCGGGTCCGGCGATGTCGGCGACCATCATGCCGCCCAGGATCTCGCCGTTTCCAGCGCCGGCTCGGAGAAACTGGCCCTCGCCGATGACCATGATGAGCCCCGTCCAATCCGCGGCACCGTGCATGGTCAGCGTACCGGTGACCAGCAGCATGCCCTCTTCATCGATGGGCGCGCCCAGCACCCAGTCGCCGTCGATCATCACGACGCGGGAAAGCGAGCTCATCGGGAGTAGGCACGGAATCGGAGGCGTGCACACGACGTCGGCGTAGTCTCGCATGGATTCGACCATCTCCTTCAGCACGAGGCAATCGGTAAACGACGAGTCGATCGCCCCCACCGTCGAGCCCGTGTCGGCGATCGAGGCGGGATCCGCAACATCCGCAACGGTGTCGTAGCCCGTATACGCCCCTTCGTCGGTGGAGTAGGAGTCGGGCTGGGGCATCCCGCTGGTGATCTCGGTGCCGACGGTGCCGACCACCGGGACGTGGTAATCGGGAATTCCACCGGATCCGTCGCAGTCGTCGCCGATGTATTTCTTGGCGTTACTGTTTCCACCCAGGAAGACCGGGTTGGGCCCGAGGATCGTGATCGCGGCCGGCGGGAAGGTCGGGAAGACCTCTTTGATCTCGACGACCGCTTGAACGATCTCGAACGAACGGTCCCTTCCAGCCCCCACGCCCGTGAGCACAACGCGTTTGTTGGAGTCGAGCAGAGGCGTCGCCACGTCCGCCGAGTCGTTGGTCAGAAACGCGGCGTACGCTGCGCCGTTCGGAAGGGTGGCCTCCACGACGGGGTCGTCGTCGCCGTAGCCGGTGAACCCGGTGACGCCCCCGTCCGTACCGTACACGGGTCTAAGGGTCGCGGGGTCGGCCCCGAACACGTCGTCGCTCCCGGCGGCGTCGTCCAGATCGTCGTCGAAATCTTCCCTTCCGTTGGTGTGCCAGAGGTGGATCCGACCTTCCTCCAGGCCCGTCTCGGCGATGTAAAACGCCTCTTTCGAGCGGATGTCGGACCGGCTCATCTTGACCTCGGACTGGCTGAGAAACAGCAGGGCGATGCCCATCGAGGCCAGAATGACCAAAACGAAGATCGCCAGAATCATGGCCGATCCTCGCTCTTTTTGGTTGTTGCCCGCTCCGGTCGGTTTTGTTGGCTGTCGGGTCATAGCTGTTTCCTCAACACGACGTCGCTGCTCACGGTGTAGCGGATCGCCTGGCCGGTCACGGGGTCGGGTGCCGGTGCTTCGGCCGTCACCCGCACGGTGATGCGAGAGGGCGTCGGTGTGGTGTCGGGGATGAACATCGGCTCGGCGGTGCCGTCGCCGTCGGCATCGTTGCTGATGTTCTCCGCGAGAACGATGTAGGAAAGACCGACCTGCCTTCGCCACAGGATCTGGTCTCCCGAGTGCCGGATCCGCACTTGTTCGTCCAGATCGTCGATATCGCCGTCGCCTAGCAGATCGGCATAGATTTCGATGTCGTCGACGCCGTCGGCGTCGTTGGCGTCGTTGTCGTCGGGGTCGAGTACGACCGTGTTGATGTTCTGGTAGACCGGGTCCCATCCCGCGCTGCGAAGCTCTTGCACGATCATGGCGAGACAGTTGCGGGCGTTGGAATGCGCGGCTTGGGTCATCTGCTGGGACTTGTTGATCCGCGCGTTCTGGATCAACAGACCCGCAATCCCGGTCATGGCGAGAACCAGGACCGCCAAGCTCACCAGAAGCTCGACGAGGCTGAACCCCTTCTGCTCGCGAACGCTCACGTCCTACCCCTCACGGCCGCCACCGTCATCTCCTTACGCTGGCCGGACCGTCCCAAGACGCCCAGTGCGATCGCCCGGACGACGATCAGCTTGGTGTCGGCGCGCGTGACGTCGTCGGCGATCCTCCACCGAACGAGGAAGTCGGGATCGGAGTCGTCGAAGTAACCGGTGACGTTGGAGCTCAGGCTGCCACCGGCCGCGAGACTCGAGTCGTAGTAATCGGTGCCACGCAGCAGCTCCAACCGCTCGACGGCGATCGCACCCATGGAGCCGTAGTCGCCGCCCACGGCGTTGCCCTGCGTCGCGTAGACGAACATCGGGGCAACGGCCAGCATGCCGAGCGCGATCAGGAACAGTGCAAGCAGCACCTCGACCAGCGTGAATCCGTTTTCTCTCATTTCAAGATCCTGAATACCAGCTCGATCCGTTCCAGCGCTCGGCGACAACGCCACCCGCCCCGAACACGGTGACCTTTCCGTAGCGGTCGCCCCCAAAGAGACAGACCTCGCCGGCGCCGCTCGAGGCCACGCCGTCGGGGGTGAACACGACCTCATAGGCGTTCGATGCCCCGATCTGGTCGAGGGTCACGGGGTCTCCGGCGTCCGGTCGGTCGATCGTGACCCTCTCGGGTAGAGACCTGGAGTGCAGCAAGACGTCATCGGTCCGCGTCGTGGTGCCGACGGTGTCCATGACCCACATGTCCCCCGCGGCGGTGTCGATCACGAACCGGCAGTCTTGGTTGCGGGTCACGGCCTCGACCCGCGCCAGTTGAACGTAAGTCTGGACGTCGTAGATGGCGCTGCGCATCCGTTCGCGCGCGATCCAAGGAAAGGCGAGGGTCGCGGTCGAGACGACGACGAGCCCGGCCAGCGTGACCACGACGAGCAGTTCGAGCATGGTCATGCCCCGCTGGCCATGGGGGTTTCTCAGACACTTCATATCTATACTATGGATTATGAACATGGAACTTAGCAATAACACATATTGTAACTGGGTGACAACGGCCGGAATGGCCTTGTTTTCTTATTATTATTGAAGTGAATTGCCGAAAAGCGAGAGGCTATCCACCCGAGTCTTGGCCGGCCGCTAGCCGCTGGGTGGGGTCGCGAGGAGCCTCGATCGAGGCGATCGGGGAGTTACCGTCCCCCACGACCCACCGAGAGCTCCTGCGGTCCCGACGGATCGAGATCGCAAACAGCGTCGTTGGTCCGTCCGGGTTCCGATAAACCCCGAGCCTCGCGCTGGCGGAGCGCGGGACGGACGGTACGATCCCCACGGGTTCCATCCGCCCCCCCGGCACGCCACGTTCGCAGTACGCCAGAAGGACGCTCCTCGGATCGGGGCCGATGATCTCGACAGGCTCGCCGGCCTCGTTGGCACGAACCTCCGTCGCCGCGAGCAAGCGCTCGGTGATCCCTTGGACTCGTGGTTGGGGAGGAGGCTCGGGGTCGACGATGGGAGCCCTCGCCGCGAGGTCCGATTCCGCCCGTCGACTCGTCAGACCCCAGCCCATCGCGAGCACCAGCGCCACGACGAGCCCGCCGA
>JBFJTV010000323.1:0-3930 GCA_041625075.1 Candidatus Polarisedimenticolaceae bacterium
CCGACGGCTTCGCGAGCTGGCGTCGCGGTTGGGATACCGCTTCCGCCGCGGGTTCCTCGACCGCTCGCTTGACGCTGTCGTGCTCGATCGCCGTCCGGCGGACGGGCGGTTCCGGGCTCTGACCGGGAACTTCATCGAGGTGGTCCTCGACGACGACGCGATCCCCGGCGATCTGATCTCCGTTCGGGTGACGCGCGTGACACCGCACGAGACCCGGGCTCTTCTCGCCGGTCGCCCCGAGTGGAGCGCGGCCTAGCCAGGTCTCAAGGGGTCTGCGCGACGACGCTCTGTTGCGGCGGGTCGCCGGCCTTGATGCGACGGGCCTGGAGATCCCTGCCGGTACTGCCCCCGACCGCGGTGAACTCGGTGTAGTCGACAAAGACGGCGGGAATACCCGAGGTCTCCGGTTCCGCGGGATCGGCTCCGTTCATGACCTGCACGTGGAGATGGGCCTCGATCGAGTTACCGCTGTTCCCCCCTCGACCGACGATCTGCCCCGCGGTCACCTCCTGGCCCTCTCGAACTTCGATCGAGTCTTGCTCGAGATGCGCGAGGAGCACCCACGCGCCGTCGCCGATCTCGATGACGATGAAGTTACCGAAGATCCACTCGGGCCGTCTGAGGTCGTCCACCATGCTCCGTCGTGGGTACTCCGTCAGCCCGCGGTTGTCCGGGACCCCGTCGACGACGCGTACGACTCGCCCGTCGGACGGTGACAGGATCGGCGCGCCGAAGGTGTGCTCCTGATCGGGGCGGCCGTTGCCGGCCGGCTGCCCGGTCATGCCGCCGAGGGCAGCGAAGTCCCACGCGAACTCACCGCCCAACCCGCCCGCGCGATGGTTGGTCGAGCACCCGTGCCCCTGGGTGACCTTCCAGTAACCCTCGAACGGAAGCCTCAGCCGCACGGGCTCGGGCGCCGGAAAGAGCTCGAACTCCTCGTATTGCCGCCGTCGGTTCCGCGTGATCCCGCGGCGAGTCACGAGGTCGAGCTCGAAACGCGCTCGATCGGTGCCCGCAGGGGGATCGACGAGGCAGATGCCGCGCCACCGCACGGTCTGCCCCGCCTGAATCTTGTTGGGGCGTTCGAGCAGCGGGTCGGCGAAGAAATCCTTGTCGAACGCATCCGTCCGCAGCTCGTCGGACGTGTTATCGAGATAGACGATCCGGACCTCTTCGACCCGAACACGTTTGCGGTGCTCGTTGGTGAGGGAGAATGCGACGACGGCCTCCGAGCGATGGGCCGACTCGTGCACGAGCACGCGCGTTGGATGCGCTTCGACCGACAACCACGGGGGTTCGGCATCGACACGGGCAGTGGCGATCGCACTGCATAGGGAGGCGGCGCACGCGGAGAGAAGGAGGAGGGCTCTCAACAAAACGGTCCCGCCCGCCGCAGGCGGACGAGACCGCGTGTCAAGACTCACATTCGTGGTTCCGAGTGGACCTACCGCTTCTTCTTGAGAACCAGATCCTTGAGCGACTTCGCGACCGTGAACTTCACCACGGTCTTGGCCGGGATCTTGATCGGCTCGCCGGTGGCCGGGTTGCGGCCCATGCGCGCCTTGCGCTTCTGGACCTTGAACTTGCCAAGACCCTTGAGCGGCACCTCGCCGCCCTTCTTGAGGTTCTTCTCGACGAGGGTGGTCAGGGACTCCAAGAAGATCTTGGCTTCTTTCTTCTCCATCTCGGACGCATCTGCGAGGGCCTGAATCAGTTCGGTCCGTGTCATCGATCGTCCTCCACAATTCTGATTGACCGGGCGGTCCTTGTATCACCTTTTGGGCCCGGAAATCAACGCCTAAAGGGGTTTCGGAGGATCAGGGTGCGAGCCTGCGCGCCACCTCGGCGGCGATCTCCCCGGGGGTCCCGCGCGATCCGTCGACGCGATGGTCCGCGAGGGCGTACGTCGCTCGACGCCTTTCGAACATGGCGCGAAGACCGAGGGTGTTGTCCGGTGCCCACAGCGGGCGTCCCTCTCCGGCACCCAGACGGTCCCGAAGTTGCTCGAGTGAAACGTCCAGCCAGACGCTCGTCCCCGCGCGCCGGATGACGTTCCTGTTGGCCGCCGCGAGGAACATCCCACCCCCGGTCGCCACCACGATTCGCTTGCGGGTGGCGACTTTCTCGAGCAACTCGCGCTCGATGCCGCGGAAGTGTGCCTCTCCGGACTCGGCGAACACACGCTCGATCGATCGCCCCTCGGACGCCTCGATCAGGGCGTCGGTGTCGACCAGTTTGAAACCGCGAGAGCGCGCCAGCTCCTCCCCGACCGACGTCTTGCCGGTCCCCATGAAACCGACCAGGAAGACGGGGCGATCGTCGGGGGGTTGGCTCATCCTTGGGCGCTCGGGGACGATCCTCTCACGAACCGGCGTCCGAGAGGAAGACGTCCAGACGGGCCCGCGAGGGCCAGATCGCTCCGGTCAGCAGGACGTGGGCCGCCACCCCGGACAGCGCCAGCCGAGCCCCGGACAACAGGAAGACGACGATGCCGAACAGGGCCACGGTCTCGGTCAGGGCGAGTGCCACGAGGGTCGCCCGGACGAAAGCCGCGCACCGGCCTTGCGCATCGGCCCCGTCCGGCGAGCGTTCGCGAACCCGGAGGTAGACACGGTACCCGATGACCGGCGCGATCAAGCCGGCGAGCGCGGCCGGAAAAACCAGCACCGAAAGAGACGGCGTCCTCCCGGAGTGCACCCACCATACGACCGCGGTCGCGATGAGAACCCCCGCAAGCAGGCTGAGAGAGAGAGTCTGCGCGAGCTGCAGCGTACGTTCTTCGGTGGCTCCGGCGGTCCGTGGCAGGTCCATCGTCACTCGATCTTGTAGCCGTGCTCCCCGGATTCGATCCGCACCGGGAGCTTGTTCTCGGGCGGCGTCGCCGGACAGACGTAACGTTGCGGCTCGCCGTAGGCGCAGTACGGGTTGTACGCGCGGTTGAAGTCGAGAACATAGAGACCGCCCTGCTCTCCGTCGAGATCGACGTAGCGCCCGGCCGGATAGGTTTCCTTTCCGGTCGTTGCGTCGGCGAACGGCAGGAACAGACTGTCCTCCCCCGCGACCGAGTCGAGCATGCGATAGACCTGGAGCGTCATCTGTTGACCGTCGAGATCGAAAAGCACGTGACCGTATTTCTGCGCGGGTCGCAGCTTCCCGCTGGTGGTCGCCATCTCGAACGTCTGCGGATCGGCATAGATGTGGAGCGGGCCTACCAGACGGTAGCTGGGATCGGGCGGCCAGTAGTCGAGCCCGCGAAAATCCTTGCGGTCTTCGGGAAGAAGAGGTGCCTCGGGATCCACGAGAAAGGCGCGGTCCTTGGCGCTGCGCTCGGAGAGCAATGTCGCCTCCCAGCTGAGTGGCGGCGGCACCGAAACCATTCGGCCTTGCCGGCCCCGATCGCATCCCGAGCCCACGAGCGCGAGAAGGGCCGCGAGAAGGGAGAGTGTTCGAGTGGTTCTCACGCGGGGCTTTCCTTTCTTGTCTACCACCGAACGGGTACGCGGACGCGCTCCCCGTCGCGGTTGCGGTAGAGAAGATAACCGTCCCGGCGACCCAGATCGTACAGACGATGGGTCGTCTCGACGTCTTTCCTGCAGTACTGCTCGATCAGGTCGATCCTACCTTGCTTCCACCACGCGAGGCTCTGCATCCCGTCCCCCGCCTTGCCCTCCCCGAGGTTGACCTCGGAGAGGTGCCCGAGGGACAGCCGAAACCCCAGCGGCCGGTAGACCTCGGCCAGGAGGTCGAGCGTCCGGATGCGGTCGAGGTTCCACTCGGTGTAGCCGGACAGGACCCCCAGATCAAAGCGGTCGATGTTGAAACCGACGACGCGGTCGGCCATCACGAGATCGAGCAGGAGACGCTCGACGTCGGTCTCGAAGTAGGTTCGATAGACCTGGCGATCGACGTCGTAGACCACGGCCAGCGCCA
>JBFJTV010000324.1:0-3907 GCA_041625075.1 Candidatus Polarisedimenticolaceae bacterium
AACGACGAGAACACCGAACAGGGCAAAAGACCGCAGGAGTCAAGTCTGGACGAGTTCGTCGAGGTGAAGGACTCGGCCATCCCGAGCAACAACAGCATCGCGACCAAGCTCCCCGTGCCGCTCCAGGTCACGCCCGCGAGCGTCGGCGTCGTCGCCGCTCCGCTCGTGATCGAGCAGAACGGGATCTACCTCAGCGATGCCCTGAAGAACATCAGCGGGCTCAACGTCCAGCCGGGCGTCGGAGTCTCCGACTTCTTCCTGATTCGCGGGTTCGATTCGATCACGAGCTCGACGGTGATGACCGACGGTGCCCAGGAGCCCGAGGTCACCTACTATCCCGTCTACAACATCGAGGGTGTCGAGGTTCTCAAGGGGCCGGCGGGTTACCTCTACGGCAGCAACCCGCTCGCGGGTGCCGTCAACATCGTTCGAAAGCAACCGGTCCCGAACAACTTCATCGACTTTCGCGCGCGCTACGGCAGCTTCGACAGCGGCGAGGCCGCGGTCGACTGGAACTGGTCGAACGAGGACGGGACCTACAGCTTCCGTCTCAACTCTGCCTATATGTCCTCCGATCTCTACCGCGACGACAAGAAGTACCGTCAGTTCGGGGTCAACCCGAGCTTTGCGTGGCGTCCGAACGCCGACAGCTCTCTCGTTGTCAACCTCGAGTATCTCGACACCGAGGCCAGCCCCGACGCCGGGATCCCGCTATACAACAACGAGATCCCCGACGTTCGCCGGGAGAACTCGTACCAGTCGCCGTTCGACTTCTCCGAGCAGACGCTGGGCCGCTTCCAGGTCGACTACCAGAAGCAGATGAGCGACCTGTGGACGCTCCGGAACAAGACCTACTACCGCGACCTCGACTGGCAGACCAACGGCTCGTTGTTCAACGCCGTCTTCCCGAATCCGCTCGGTGGCGGCCCCCTCGGCGGCAGCCTGCTCGTGGATCGAACCCTCACCTTGCTCGACGACCAGCAGCGGTTTATCGGCAACCAGTTCGAGGCCGTCATGACGCTGGCCTCGGGGAACGTGGAGCACACCCTGCTCGCGGGGCTCGAGCTGATCCACCAGACGGACACCTACACTTTCGATCTCGCCGAGCTGCAGGACGAGAACGGTTTCCGAGCGTTCATTGATCTCCAGAACCCGGTGGAGACGGCGACGCAGTTCCAGATCCTCCCGCCGTTCCCGGGGAACGACCAGCTCCCCGACGGCGACGCCACCACCCGGACGGTGGCGCCCTACGTCGTGGACCAGATGAAGCTCTCTCCGCGGTTCCAGCTTCTGGTCGGAGCGCGCTACGACGTCATCGACTTCAAGGACGACGTCAACCCCGACCTCGACCGTGACGAGGGCAAGCTCAGCCCGCGTGTGGGTCTGAACTTCGCGCAAACGCCGACGCTGTCGTGGTACGTCAACGCCGGGCAGTCGTTCTCGCCGCCCTCGCCGCGCGTTGCGGGTGACCGCATTCCCGAGGAGAGCCGCCAGGTCGAGCTTGGCGCACGGAAGCAGTTCCTGAACGACAAGCTGCGGACCACGTTCGCTGTCTACCGTCTCGACCGGGAGAACATCCCGATCCCCGATGCCAACGGCGTCACCCAGCAGGCGGGCGACCAGCGGTCGACCGGGTTCGAGATCGAGCTCGCGGCCGAGCCGCGCAAGCGGCTCCGTACCTTCTTCGTCTACGCCTACAACAAGAGCGAGCTGACCCGCTTCACGGAGAGCGCGTTCGATCCGTTCCTCCCGGGTTTCGTGACGTTCGACCGCTCGGGGAACACCGCACCGTTCGCACCCGAGAATCTCGCCAACCTGTGGGTGAGCTACACCTTCAAGGGCGGGTTCGGGATTGCGGGCGGGGCCCGCTACGTCGGCGAGCAGTACATCGCTCCCGACAACGCCTTCCAGATCGACGCGACCACGATCCTCGATGCCACGCTGTCGTACAACTTCCGAAGCGCCAAGGTTTTCCTCAACATGCAAAACCTCACTGACACTGACTACGAAGTACGCGGTTTCGGCAACACTTCGGTCACGCCGGGCAACCCCTTTGCCGCCTACGTCGGTTTCTCTCTCAACCTATGAGCAGCGCCTACGACGTCATCGTGATCGGCGGCGGGCCGGCGGGATCGACCGCCGCGACCCTCGTCGCGCAGGCAGGCCACCGCGTGCTGCTTCTCGATCGCGAGAAGTTCCCGCGCTTCCGCATCGGCGAATCGTTGATGCCGGCCACCTATCCGATCTTCGAGCGACTCGGCATTCTCGATCGTCTCGGCGGTTCCGCATTTCCCCGGAAGGCGAGCGTTCAGTTTTTCGCGCCGAGCGGCCGCGCCGGTGTCCCGTTCTACTTCTCCGAGGTCAATCCCGATAGCAACTCGATGACCTGGCAGGTGGACCGCCTGGAGTTCGACGCCATGCTTCTCGACAACGCCAGGGCGAAGGGCGTCGAGGTCCGGCAGCGCGTCAACGTCCGGGACGTCCGGTTCGAGGACTCTCGGGCGACCGGAGTCATCGCGAAGACCCCCGACGGTGCCGTCCAAGAGATCGAATCCAAGGTCGTCGTCGATGCGACCGGGCAAAGCGGCTTGCTGTCGCGCAAGCTCCGGCTCAAGCGCAACGACCCCAAGCTGCAACACACGTCGTTCTACACTCGCTACCGCGGTGCCCGCCGCGACGAGGGGATCGACGGGGGAGCGACGCTGATTTTCTGGACCAAAGAGGCGAAGTCGTGGTTCTGGTTTATTCCTCTCCCCGATGACCTCGTCAGCGTCGGCGTGGTCGGCCCGCTCGAGCACCTGCTCGCGAATCGCACCTCCGACCCGCGAACCGTCTTCGACGAAGAGCTCGACGCCTGCCCGGCGCTGCAGGAGCGTCTCGAGGGCGCCGAGCAGATCATGGAAGTCCACGCCGTGCGGGACTTCTCGTATCTCTCCAAGAAGATCGCCGGAGACGGCTGGGTCCTCGTCGGTGACGCCTTCGGATTCCTCGACCCGATCTACTCCACGGGTGTCTATCTCGCGCTCAAGTCGGCCCAGCTCGCGGCCGATTCGATCATCGCGGGGTTCCGCGCGGACGATCTCTCGGCGGCGCGGCTCGGGAGTCACGGCGATCACTACGTCGCCGGGATGGAGGCCCTCCGCCGGCTGGTCTACGCGTACTACGACGACGACTTCAGCTTCCAAGAGTTTCTGAAGCGGTTCCCCGACTGCCGCGAGGACCTCGTCAACTTCCTGGTCGGCAACGTCTTCGACAGACCGGTCGACCGCCTGTTCGACTCGATGCGCGAGATGTGCGAGCTGCCGGAGGCACGTCGCCTGCAGGTATCCGAGGAGCGGAGTTGAGGGGCAAGGGCGTTCGCGCGGTGCTGTTCATCGCGCTGATCATCTTCTATCTGCTGCACAACGATCTGTGGTTGTGGGACGATTCCAGCAACGTGCTCGGTCTTCCCGTGGGTCTCGTCTATCACATCGCCTACTGTCTGGTCGCGGCCGGACTGATGGCTCTCCTGGTTCGTTTTGCATGGCCCTCGGAGATCACCGTCGAGACGGAGCGCGATAAGGCCCCATGACACTCGCGGTTTTGGTCCTCTACCTCCTGCTGGTCCTGTTGATCGGCGGTCTCAGCCACCGCCTCTTCCGCGGGACCGGCGAGGATTACTTTCTCGCGACCCGCACGATCGGACCCTTCCTGCTCCTGATGTCGCTGTTCGGGACGCACATGACCGCGTTCTCGTTGCTGGGTGCGTCCGGCGAGTCCTACCGCACCGGAATCGGCGTCTTCGCCCTCATGGGCTCGTCTTCCGCGTTGATCGTCCCCGTCGTGTTCTTCTTTATCGGGACGCGTCTGTGGGCGGTCGGCAAACGCCATGGCTACATCACCCAGGTGCAGTACTTCCGCGACCGCT
>JBFJTV010000325.1:0-3898 GCA_041625075.1 Candidatus Polarisedimenticolaceae bacterium
AGTGGCTGTCGAACTCCCCGATCAGCTTGGCCTCCGCCTTGGCGACGGCAATGGTCGCCGGGAGCAGATCGAGCTCGTCGATCGGCGTCGGCTGGACGGCGCTCGCCGCATCCATATCGGGGTCGACGAGGACGTCGTAGATGGAACGATCGAACGAGTCCGGGCTGATAAAGGAGAGCGTCGCGTTCCCCTGTGGATCGAGATCCACCAGCAGCGTCTTGCTCTTCCGCTGCGCCAGGGCGGCGGCGAGGTTGATCGAGGTGGTCGTCTTGCCGACTCCACCCTTCTGGTTGGCGACAACGATGATCATCGGTTGCGTGCTCCTCCTTGGTGCAAGCCGGGCCCCGTTCGGCGGGCCGTGGCTACCACCGCGACCCCATGTCTTGTGGGGGAAGTTGTCCGAGCTACCGCATCTAGCAGGGTCGTTCTCTGTGTCGGACGGGAGTGTACCCGCCGCTCGAGCAAGCTGTCAACGGTGTCGGCGATGTCGGCGAACGAAAACGGGGCCGTGTGGGCCACGAACGTAAAACGAAAGTCGGTGGATGGCCGGGAGCCGGGCGACGGCGTTTGCCGCCGCTACATCTCGTACTGGCCGAGCTCCTGAGGATCGACCGTCTCGAGCCAGCGGCGCAGCCGATCGGGCTCCATCGAATCCGAGTCTCCCGGCTTGGAGGACTTCTCGATGACCGTTTCCTCGACGTAGATCGGGGCGCCGCAACGCAGCGCGAGCGCCATCGCATCGCTGGGCCGGGCGTCGACCTCGACCTTCTCTCCGTCGCGGTCGAGATGCAGGATCGCGTAGAACGTGGCGTCACGCAGGTCGGTGATCGTGATTCGCTCGATCTTCCCACCGAGCTGCTCGATCGCGCTACGCAGCAGGTCGTGGGTCATCGGACGCGGGGAGACGATCTTCTCGAGCTGCGTGGCGATGGCGTTGGCCTCGAACACGCCGACCCAGATCGGCAGGACCTCCTCCGCGGTCGAGTCTTTGAGGATGACGATGGGCATCTGCGACACGGGATCGATCATCAATCCCTGGATCTTCATCTCGACGGACATGATTTACCTCGTTCCCGAACCGACGTGTCCCGACTATATCGAGGGGAGTGGACGGTGGTCAAGTTCGGCCGATTTCACACGGCCGGTTAGCGAAAACGGCGTGGTCTCGGTGATTTCAACCCATTCAAGGTGCCCCGGCGCACTCTCCCCGACGAAGTTGACGACGCGCGACTCGATCGTGCGTCCCGTCCAGCGCTCCTCGTTGCGTTTCGACCGGCCCTCCACCAGGACCTCCACCGTGCGCCCTCGCCAGCCGGCCATCCGGCGCGCCTGGATCCCCTTCTGATGCTCCTGCAACCGCTGCAGTCGCTCGTGCTTCTCGCGTGGGGCCAGCTCGTCGTCCAGCTCGAGCGCCCGGGTCCCCGGTCGCGGAGAGTAGGAGAACGAATAGACGGTGTCGAACCGCACCTCGTCCAGCAGCGTCATCGTCTCCCGGAAGTCCGCCTCGGTCTCGCCCGGAAAACCGACGATGATGTCCGTACCGAAGAGCATGTCGGGGATGCGCGTCCGCAACGCGGCGATCTTGGCCAGGTAGGCCTCGCGATCGTAACCGCGCCGCATGGCCTTCAGCACACGTGTCGATCCCGACTGCACGGGCAGGTGCAGGTAGGCGCATACCTTCGGCTGCGCCGCCGCCATGGCGTCCATCAATCGCTCGGTCATCTGCGCGGGGTGCGAGGTGGTGAAGCGAATGCGGCGGACGGGATCGATCGCCGCCGTCGCGGTCAACAACTCGGCGAGCGTGTTGTTCTCGGGATCACGATAGGCGTTGACCGTCTGCCCGAGGAACTCGATCTCGATCACGCCCTTGTCGGCGAGCGTCCGGACTTCGTCCAGCACGTCCGTCATCGGACGGTAGACCTCGCGGCCGCGCGTCGTGGGGACGATGCAGTAGGTGCAGCGATGGTTGCAGCCCTCGATGATGGTGATGAACGCCTTGGCGCGGCTCTCCCCGGTGCGGCGGATCTCGTCGAACGGGAAGCGAATCGAATCGTCCCGGTACTCCGTGTCGGTGACGCGCAACGGACCCCGCTCCCCGCTGCGCATCTTGGCCAGCGCGGGTCCGATCGAGTCGATCGCGCGCGGTCCGACGACCAGGTCGACGTAGGGCGCGCGCCGGTAGATGGAGTCCCCTTCCTGCTGGGCCACGCAGCCGCAAACCCCCAGCAGCATGTTCGAGTTCTTACGTTTCAGCCGCCGCAGGCGACCGAGCTCGGAAAACACCTTCTCCGCCGCCTTCTCGCGGATCGAGCAGGTGTTCAGCAGGATGACGTCGGCATCGTCCTCGCCCGCGGCGGGAACGTAGCCCTCGCGCTCGAGCACGCCGGCGAGCTTTTCGGAATCGTGGACGTTCATCTGACAGCCCCACGTGTGGATGTGGTATCTGCCGATTCGTGTCGGGCCGCCCGCGGCCATGGTCTCAGGCCTCGCCGGTCGGATCGTCGGTCGCCCCCGCCGACTCGACGGCGGGCGCGTCGGAGTTGATCAGGTCCTTGAGCTCTTTACCCGGCTTGAAGTAGGGGATGCGTTTCTCCGGCACGTGAACGCGATCGCCGGTCTTGGGGTTGCGACCCTGCCGCGAGCGCCGCCGCCGAACGCGAAAGCTCCCGAACCCACGCAACTCGATCTTGTCATCGCCCTGGAGCGCTCCGACGATCGAGTCGAAGACGGTGTTGACGATCGTTTCCGCCTGCTTCTTGCTCAGCTTCGAAGCGCGGACGACCTCGTCAACGAGATCGGCTTTCGTCATGCGCGGGATTCCCCCTCAGTCAGCGTGCGGGCGGGCCGATCCAGGATCAGGCGTCCTTATTCTTGGTCGCCTTCGTCGTCTTTTTCTTGGTCGCCTTCTTCGCGGTCTTCTTCTTGGTGACCTTCTTGGTGGTCTTCTTTGCGGTCTTCTTGGTCGCCTTCGTCGTCTTCTTCTTGGTGGCCTTCTTCACGGTGGCCGTCTTGGCCTCGGCAGCTTTCTCGGCCTCCTCGGCGCCTTCCTCCTCGACCGGTGCCTCGGGCTCCGCTTGGGCCTCGACGGGCTTTTCCGCCGGATCGACGGGCTCCTCGGCCGGGGTCTCCGGGGCGGCCTCGACGGGCTCTTCCGCCGGGTCGCCTTCGGGTGCCGCTTCCGCGGTCTCCGCCGGGGTCGGGGGCTCCTCGACCGCGACCGGCTCCGGAGCGTCCTCCACGGTCGCGCCTTCCGTGCGGAAGATCGACGGGTCCATCAGGTCACCCAGCGTCGCCGAGCCGTCCCTGCCGGTCGTTTCGGTGTAGGCGGACATGTCCGTGTCGGGCTCGCCCACCGCCGCCTTGATCGACAGACCGATCTTCTTCTCGACCGGGTCGATCTTGATCACCTTGACGCGGACTTCCTGTCCCAACGAGACCTGATCCTCGGGCTTGTCGACGTGCTCTGCGGCGAGCTCGGAGATGTGCACCAGCCCCTCGACCCCCTCGAACAGCTCGACGAAGGCACCGAACTCGGTCAGCCGGACGACCTTTCCGGTCAGCACGGCCCCGGTGTTGTGGGTCTGGAAGAAGTCCTCCAGGACGTTGGGAAGCAGCTGTTTGACGCCCAGCGAGAGACGCTGGTTTTCCGAGTCGATCTTGAGGATCAGGGCTTCGACCTCGTCGCCTTTGTTGAGCACCTCGCTGGGATGCTTGATCCGGCGCGTCCAGGACAGATCGGAGATGTGCACCAAGCCGTCGATCCCCTCCTCGACCTCGACGAAGGCACCGAAGTCGGTGACGTTGCGTACGGTGCCGGTGATGCGATCGCCGATCCGGTATTTGCTCGAGATCATGTCCCACGGGTTGGGCTCGGTCTGCTTGAGTCCCAGCGACAGGC
>JBFJTV010000326.1:0-3891 GCA_041625075.1 Candidatus Polarisedimenticolaceae bacterium
AGAGCATTCGCGGCTTCCCGCTCGACTCGGTGGGGCCGGTGGATGAGAACGGGGACCCCCTCGGTGGTCAAGCGCTGCTGATCCTGAACGAGGAGTACCGCTTCCCAATCTGGGGACCGGTGCGGGGCGTGCTTTTCTACGACCTCGGGACGGTCTGGCCTACGGTCGATTCGATCGACCTCTCGGAGCTTCGACACGTGCTCGGGACGGGGATCCGGCTCGAAACGCCGATCGGACCGGTGCGGTTCGAGTACGGTCGCAACCTCGACCGCCGGGAAGGGGAGTCGAAGGGCGAGTTCTTCTTCTCGATCGGCAGTCTGTTCTGAAGGCGAGCTCAGGCGAGCGAGTAGCGGAGCTGGGCGCGCTGGAGCTGCAGCCGGTCTCGTAGCTTGGCCTTGGCCTCGCGCTCGAGCTGGCGGACGCGCTCCCGGGAGAGGTTGAGCGACTTCCCGATCTCTTCGAGGGTCAGCTCTTTCCCTCCGAGCAGTCCGAAACGGTTGCGGATGATGTGTCGCTCGCGATCGTCCAGCGCGACGAGCGCGCTTCGTACCATCGAGCAGACTTCCTTCTCGTATAGGCTGTCTTCCTGGCTCGGTGTCTTGTTGTCGGCGAGCAGAGCGGCCAGACGGCACTCCTCGTCGTGATCGACGAAATCGTCCAGCGACCGTTCACGCTGCAGCAACGGAATAATCATCGAAACCTCTGCGTCAGTCCCCTCACACTGCTAGAACAGCAACTCTCATGCCCGAATTTCGACCACGAACGAGAAGGTGCTGCATGTGTGCAGAACCGCGACACGGCAACCGAATAGGTCGAAACGGTCATGTTTACCGTGCGCTTAATCCACACTAGATCGGTAGGAACAGTCGGGGCCTAGGATTCAATTATCCGGATTCGGGCTGTCGTAGTGACACTCCGGAGGGTCACTCCCGCGGCGAAATGGCGCGGTGCTACAATGCCGCGCCCGCCCTGAGCCTGTCGAAGGGCCACCCCACACGAGGAGTCTCGGCTTGGGCCGCATCCGCGTTCTCGACGACGGCATGGTCAATCGCATCGCCGCCGGTGAGGTCGTCGAACGGCCGGCCTCGGTGATCAAGGAACTCGTCGAGAACAGCCTCGATGCGCAAGCGACCTTTGTCGACATCCACGTCGCCTCGGGGGGCAAACGGCTCATTCGAGTGGTCGACGACGGCGTCGGGATGGACCGTGACGATGCGCTGCTGGCGCTGGAGCGGCACGCGACCAGCAAGCTGCGAAAGACCTCGGATCTGCAGGCCATCGTGACACTCGGCTTCCGGGGCGAGGCCCTGCCGAGTATCGCCGCGGTCTCTCGCCTGCTGCTGCGCAGCGCGGTGGAGCCCGGTGTGGGAACCGAAGTCGAGGTCCGTGGCGGCACGATCCGGGACGTCCGCGAGATCGGAACGAACAGAGGAACGACGATCGAGGTCGCGTCGCTGTTCTTCAATGTTCCGGCCCGGAAGAAGTTTCTTCGCAGTGAGGGCACCGAGCTCTCGCACATCGTTCGGTTCGTGACGCGGTTCGCCCTCGCTCATCCGCCGGTCAAGTTTCGGATGGAGCACAACGGCCGGCGGTTGATCGACGTGGCCAAGGCCGCGGACCTCAACGAGCGCATCCACCAGCTTCTGGGCTCCGATCTTGCGGGGCGTCTGATTCCCTTCCGACAGGATCGGGGCCCGGTCTCCGTTCACGGCTTTGCGGGTCGTCCCGTCGATGCTTCGACGCGCCGTGATGCGCAGCACATCTTCGTCAACGGGAGGTTCGTCCAGGACCGCGTCTTGATGCACGCCGTCCGCGAGGCCTACGGGAACACGATGGCGCGCGATCGACACCCCGCGTTGTTTCTTTTTGTCGAGATCGACCCGGCGTTGGTAGACGTCAACGTCCACCCACAGAAGACCGAGGTGCGCTTCGGGCGCCCGAATGAGGTCTACGACGTCGTCCAGGGCGCGTTGCTCGCGGCTCTCGGGGACGACTCGGCGATCCCGAGCTATGGCGAGCTGCGACCGACGGAGATCTCGACGTCGCCGGTGGCTTCCGCGGCACTGCGGTACCTCGAGCTGCGAGAGGGGTCGGCAACCGCGGCATTCGCGCATGAAGGGACGACGTCGCCGCGCCGGGAGGCTGAGCCGCCACGGCTTCCGATCGAGGGGAGCGCCACGACGGGCGGGCGACCTGGTTTCGAGCCGCTCGTGCAGTTTCTCGATTCTTACATCGTGGCCCAGCAGGGCGAGGATCTGGTGTTGGTGGACCAGCACGCGGCGCACGAGCGTGTACTCTTCGAGCGCTATCTGCGGGCGGCCGAGATCGACCGGGTGGAGACGCAGAAGTTGCTCTTTCCCGTGACGGTCGAGCTGACCCGTGACGACCGGATCGTTCTCGACGAAGAAGCTGACGAGTTTCGCCGACTGGGTTTTGAGTTCGAGCCCTTCGGGGAGACGGCCGTACGGATCGACGCGGTGCCCGCCGTCGCAGCCAATCTCGAGCCGGGGCGTTTGTTGATCGATCTGCTGGGCGAGGCGGCGAGCCTGCGCTCGGCGGCTTCGGGCGTGCCCGAGCTACGACGCAAGCTGATCACGACGGCCGCCTGCCATGCGGCCATCAAGGTCCATCATCCGTTGACCCGAGAGGAAATGGGGGGGTTGCTGTCCGATCTCTCGAGAGTCGAGAACCCGACTACGTGCCCGCACGGCCGACCCGCGCTCTTCCGGCTGACGCTCGAGGAGATGGAGCGGGCGTTTCGCCGGCGCTAGAGCGAAGGCCCGCTTCGGTGGTCTCGGATTCCGTTTGCTGCAAGCTTTCTCCGTCCTGTCGCGGATTCTCGATCGGCGTCCTGCGAGCCATAAAACCCCAGAGTTGACGGTTTCCCGCCGCCCTTGTATATAAAGCTGCGGATGAGAAGGATTGCCGTAAACCTGGTCATGCTCGTGCTCGCGACCTCTGCGTGGAGCGGTGACCGTGTCGTCTTCCACGATGGCCGCACCCTCGAAGTCGCCGGGTGGGAGCCGGTGGGCGAGCACGCCGTCCTCGCCTTCGAGGGCGGGGGGGAGATCAGCGTCCCGCTGACCCGGATCGCGAGCATCCGAAACCTCCCGAGCACTCCGCCCGAGCCCGTCGGCGCGGCACCACCGCGGTCGTTCGAGTGGCGGTCGATGGCCGGCGAGTATGCGGAGGCGATCGAGGCGGCGGCGATCCGCCACGGCGTCGATCCCGCGCTGCTCACCGCGATGGCCCAGGCGGAATCGGCGTTCGACCCCTACGCCGTTTCGCACAAGGGCGCCTGCGGGATGCTGCAGCTCATGCCGGAAACCGCCGAGCGTTTCGGGGTCGAGGACGTCTTCGACCTCGAGCAGAACCTCGACGGCGGGGCGCGTTACATGCGCTGGTTACTGGACCGCTTCGACGAGCGCACCGATCTCGCGTTGGCCGCGTACAACGCGGGCGAGACTGCGGTCGATCGCCACGGTGGAATCCCTCCCTACCGCGAGACGCGCAACTACGTCGCCCGCATCCTCGGCAACCTCCGCTAAAAGGGACGTGTACTAAACCCCGGTTTTAGGGACACCTTAAAACCCACCTCAGTGCTCGTCACGATGTCGCCAACAACGTTTCAAGGTGTCCCCAAAACGCCGGTTTGGTACACGTCCCCGGAGAAGGGGGTGGCGGTGTAGAGGTAGGCGGCGCTTCGGCCGAGAAAGCGATCGCCCTTTTTGACCCGCTCATAGTACTCGAGCGCGCGGTCGCGATCACCGGCAAGATCGGCGGCCTGTCCCGCCATCAGCCGACACGGTCCGAGCCACCGCGCCGGTAGCGTCTCCGAGTCGGCAGCCCGGGACAACCACTCCAGCGCCTCGGCGCCGCGACCGACGCGGA
>JBFJTV010000327.1:0-3882 GCA_041625075.1 Candidatus Polarisedimenticolaceae bacterium
AAGCCCAACACCGACGACCTTCGCGAGTCGCCGGCGATGACCATCCTCGACGGACTCCGCGAGCAGGGCGCAAGCGTCCGCGCGTACGACCCCGTCGCCATGCCGGCGGCCAGGCAGACCGGACGGGACGACGTGGTCTACTGCGAGGACGAGTACGAGGCCGCCAAGGGCGCCGATGCGGTGGTGGTCGCCACCGAGTGGAATCAGTTTCGGGGACTCGATCCGAATCGGCTTGCCGGGCTGCTCAACCACCGGATCATCGTGGATCTTCGCAACGTCTGCGACCCCAAGACGATCCGGGACGCGGGGTTCAAGTACCACGGCGTCGGGAGGTAGCGATGGCGACGTTCCTGGTGACCGGTGGCGCGGGGTTCATCGGGTCGAACCTGGTCGAGGCGATCCTAAGCCGCGGGGACTCGGCGCGCGCGCTCGACGACTTCTCGACCGGCCGTCGCGAGAATCTCGAGGGGGCGTCGGCCTGGGCCGCCGAGGGCGGGGGCTCGTTCGAGCTCATCACCGGCGACATTCGTAACGCCGCGACCTGTCGCGAGGCGATCGACGGGGTCGACTTCGTTCTCCACCAGGCGGCCATCCCGTCAGTGCAGCGATCGGTGCAGGATCCCGTGACCACCAACGAGGTCAACGTGGTCGGGACGCTGAACCTTCTGACTGCGGCGCGCGATGCGAGCGTGCGGCGCTTCGTGTTCGCGTCGTCGTCTTCGCTCTATGGGGACAGCGAAACGCTGCCGAAGGTCGAGACGATGCCACCCGCGCCGATCTCGCCGTACGGTCTTCAGAAACTGACCGGCGAAACCTACTGCCGTCTGTTCCACGCGCTCTACGGCCTGCCGACCGTCGCACTCCGCTACTTCAATGTCTTCGGGCCTCGCCAGGACCCGACCAGCGAGTACTCCGCGGTGATCCCGAAGTTCGTCACCGCTATCCGCGAGGGCCGGGCGCCGACGATCTACGGCGACGGCGAGCAGACCCGCGACTTCACCCATATCTCGAATGCCGTGAGTGCCAACCTTCTGGCTTGTGACGCCGCCGAGGGGGCGCTCGGCGAGGCGTACAACGCGGCCTGCGGGGACCGCATTTCTCTCAACGAGCTGGTCACGATCCTGGGTGGCTTTGCCCGAAACAACGTCAAGCCGGAGTACGCTCCGGAACGGCCCGGCGATATCAAGCACTCGCTCGCCGGCATCGACAAGGCCACCGAGAAGCTGGGTTATCGCGTCGGGGTCGACGTCCACGAGGGCCTTCGTCGGACCTGGGACGAGCTGTAGATCGCGATGGCGAATCGCCGGAAGAAGTCGTCGTTCCACGTCCTCCTGCTCGCCGGCGGGAGCGGGACGCGGTTCTGGCCTCTGAGTCGCGCACGGCGCCCCAAGCAGTTCCTTCCGCTCGTGGGTCGCGATCCTCTTCTGCTCTCGACCTGGAAACGGGCCAGAAAGCTCGCCCGCGCCGATCGGATCTGGGTCGTCGCCCCGGCCCCGCTGGTCAGCGATATCCGCTCGGTCCTGCCGGACCTCAAAGAAGACCGTCTGATCGTCGAGCCGTCGCCGCGGGATACGGCCCCGGCGATCGCGCTGGCGTGCGCGACGGTCGCGCGCGAGGATCCCGATGCCGTGGTCGGCATCTTCCCGACCGATCACGTCATCCGCAACGATTCGGCGTTCACGGCCGCGGTCAAGCGCGCCGTGGCGGCCGCCGAGCGCGGGGCTCTCGTGTGTCTGGGCATCCGTCCCGATCGCCCCGCGACGGGTTTTGGCTATCTCAAGTGCGCGACCCGCCCAAAAGGAGTCAGGGACGTTGCCGTCGAGCGGTTTGTCGAGAAGCCCAAGCTGGCGCGCGCGAAACGGTTTCTCGAGTCCGGGCGCTATCTGTGGAACGGCGGGATGTTCGTGTGGCGGATATCGAGGTTCTTCGAGGAGCTCGAGCGCACGGCTCCCGAGACCGCGCGCGCGGTCGAGGTCTTTGTGGGCGGGCGCTGGGGAGCGTGGACGCGCACGCGCAAGATCTCGGTGGACTACGCCGTCATGGAGAAAGCCAAAGGAGTCCGCGTCGTCCCGCTCGATGCGGGCTGGGACGACGTCGGCTCTTGGGACGCGGCCGCCCGCCTTCGCGAGGAGGCCGGACTTCACGGCCGCGACCAGGTCGTTCTCGACAGCCCCGGCAGCATGGTGTTCGGCGAGGAGCGCACCGTCGTGGTGGTGGGTGTCCCCGACGCCGTCGTGGTGGACACCCCCGATGCGCTTCTGGTGGTCGATCGCTCGCGCTCCGAGGACATCAAGAAGGTCGTCGACCAGCTTCGCCGCAGGCGCCGCAAGGATCTCCTGTGAGAATCCTCCACGTCGTCGGCGCCCGACCGAACTTCATGAAGATCGCGCCCGTTCTCGCGGCGTGCCGCGCCCACGGTGGCATCGAGTCCCTTTTGGTGCACTCGGGGCAGCACTACGACGAGCAGATGTCGAAGCTGTTCTTCGACGAGCTCGGCATCCCCAAACCCGATCTCGACCTCGAGGTCGGGAGCGCCAGTCATGCCAAACAGACCGCGCTGATCCTCGAGCGTTTCGAGCCGGTTCTGCTCGACTGGAAACCGGATCGCGTCGTTGTCGTGGGCGACGTCAACTCGACCATGGCCTGCACCGTCGCCGCCGTCAAGGAGAACATCCCGGTCGCGCACGTCGAGGCCGGGCTTCGCAGCTTCGATCGGACCATGCCCGAGGAGATCAACCGCGTGGTCACCGACGCGCTGGCCGACATGCTGTTCGTCACCGAGTCGAGCGGCGTCGAGAACCTCCGACGCGAGGGCGTCCCGGACTCGCGGATTCATCTCGTGGGCAACGTCATGATCGACACCCTGCTGGCGCATCTCGAGCGCGCGAAGTCGAGCACGATCGTCGAGCATCTGGACCTCACGCCGTCGGCCTACGCCGTCCTGACGCTCCACCGCCCGGCGAACGTCGACCGTCCCGACGCGCTCGCGGCGATCCTCGGGCCGATCCGTGAGCTTTCACGATCGATCCCGGTCATCTTCCCGGTCCACCCCCGGACCCGCGGCAAGATCGACCTGTCCGAGGGCGACCCCGACGAGGACATCCGTCTCGTCGAGCCGCTCGGGTATCTCGATTTCGTCCGTCTGATGAGCCGGGCGCGGCTCATGCTGACCGACAGCGGGGGGATCCAGGAGGAGACCACCATCCTCGGGGTGCCGTGCGTGACGCTCCGCGAGAACACCGAGCGTCCGATCACGGTCTCGCACGGCACCAACCGCCTCGCCGGGACGTCGTCGGAGGGGATCCGGCGCTCGATCCAAGAGGTCATGAGTCGTCCGGCCACCGCCCCCGAGCCGCCCCCGCTCTGGGATGGCAAGGCCGCGGTCCGCATCGTCGATATCCTGGTGCGGGATTCGAGAGGAAAACGAAAGGCCGTGGTGTAGGTCCTGGCGTCCTGGCTGGGGACCGAGGCGTACTTACAAATCTTTCAATCCACGAAGCCCGAGCGGGCCGTTTTTGGCGCTGCGGGATAGCGGCCTTTGGCGTATATTCCGAGCCTGCAACCAGTTGAAAGGCACTTGGATTCATGAATCTCGAGATGTGGCAAGCCGGTCTGGCGACGCTTGCGGTCGCCGCGGCAGCGACGTGGCTGAGTACGCCGCTGGTGATCCGCTTCTCGCGCCTCATCGGAGCGGTCGATCACCCCGGTGACCGCAAGGTGCACCTGTCACCGATGCCGCGCATCGGGGGAGTCGCGGTTTTTGTCGGTTTCATTGCGGGGGTCCTGTTCGCGGCCTGGCTCAGTGGATTCCGCGTACCGAAGTCTCCGGGGATCTACTGGCCCGGCTTGGCCATCGCGGCGGTCGGGATGCTCATCGTCGGG
>JBFJTV010000328.1:0-3878 GCA_041625075.1 Candidatus Polarisedimenticolaceae bacterium
AGCGACCGCACCGCGGCTTCGTCCGCGCTGAAGGGCAGGTTACCGACATACAATCTCGTACCCATCTCTCAAACTCCTTGCTTCCTCATAATCGGAAGCCATAGATCGAGTTCCCGGCCCATGACCCAACAACGGGTCAGGATCGGAGCCGAAGCTTCACACACTTCGAGCTAGGCTTCGGCGCGGCAACAAAACGTTTCTGTACGATTGAATGCGACCGGGAACCTGCAAGGAAGGTAGCGGTACGGCGGAAACCTGTCAAGTCCCCGGGGTTTACCGCAAGCCGGCGGGCCAGTTGAGGATGACGGGAGGGGTTCGCCGGCGACGTCTCCGCACCTCGGTCGGTTTGGCTGTCCCTAAAAGCCCCCTTTGGGGGACGTCCCCCTTATAATCACCGCACGCCCGGGGGAACGGATGACCCTGCAGCCCGACCAGACCCTGCTGCACTACCGCCTGATCGAGAAGATCGGTGAGGGCGGGATGGGGGTCGTCTGGAGGGCGCTGGACACCGAGCTCCGCCGCCACGTCGCGCTCAAGATCCTGCCCTCGGAGCTGATCGACAACGAAGAACGCCGTCTCCGTTTCCAGCGCGAGGCCCAGGCCTCGGCCGCGCTCAGCCACGCCAACATCGCCGTGATCCACGGGGTCGGCGAGGACCGCGGCGTTCAGTTCCTCGCGATGGAGTACGTCGACGGGGTGACCCTGCGCCAGCACATGGCCAGGACCGCGGGAGACCATCGGGAGTGGCTCCGTCTCGCGCTTCAGATCGCGGAAGGGATGGCGCACGCCCATGCCAAGGGTGTCGTCCACCGCGACCTCAAGCCCGAGAACCTGATGGTCACGACCGAGGGGCAGGTGAAGATCCTGGACTTCGGCCTGGCGAAGTTGCTCGAACCGCGGCCGGGGGCCGAAGGCGAGGCAGGCGCGGCGGAGGATACCGCGACGGCCCTGGACACGATCAGCCGCCAGCTGACACGGGCCGGCAAGGTCTACGGCACCGTCAGCTACATGTCGCCGGAACAGGCACGCGGCGCGGATATCGACTCGCGGTCGGACCTGTTCTCGTTTGGTGTCGTGCTGTACGAGATCGTGACGGGGAAGCCGCCGTTCACCGGGACCAGCCCGATGGACACGTTGTCGGCGATCCTGCGCGAGCATCCCGAGCCCGTGGTCGCCAACAGGCCGGACACGCCTGCCGAGCTGCAGCGCATCCTCGACAAGTGCCTGGAGAAGGCGCCGCGGGACCGCTACCAGGACACGCGGGACCTCGTCGTCGATCTCAGACGCCTGCGGCGCGAGACGGACTCGCAGGTCGTCCAGCGCATCGACACGACCTCCGGTGTTCAGATTCGGCCGCCGAGACCGCGGCGGCCGACGCTCGCCTGGGTCGCCGGCGCAATCGCACTGATCGTTCTCGCGGTCGCCGCGGTAATTTTTCTCCCGAAGCTCGCCGAATCTCCCGCGGAGCAACGGGACCTGCGTCCGTTGCAATTGACCGCCAACCCGCCCGGCAATCCGCTCACGGGGCTGGCGATCTCACCCGACGGCAAGTACGTCGCCTACGCGGACTACGAGGGCATCTACTTCCGCCTGATGTCGACCGGCGAGGATCACCGGCTCGAGCTCGAGGAAGGTTTCTGCTTCCGGTGAGGGTCGCTATCGTGGTTCCGGGACGGAACCCGCCTACTGATCAGCGGAGCGGTCGGACCGGGGGATCACGAGGAAGAGACCAGCTCGATCTACCTCGTCTCGATCCTCGGCGGCAAACCGCGGAAACTGCGCGGTGGAGCATACCGGGCCAACCTCTCGCCGGACGACTCGCTCATCGCGTACCAGGGGGGCGCAGACGGCAAGCGCATCATGCTGGCCGACGCGAACGGGGAGAACCCAAGGGAATTCATCACGACCGGCCCGTTGGAGTTCGTCGGATCTCCGGTGTGGTCGACCGACGGCAAGAGGGTCATCTACAGGCGTTTGGGCGTGGCCGAAGGTCTGGTGGTGGGCACGATCGAGAGCCGGGGCCTCGACGACGAGAGCTCGATCGTACTCGTCCGCGGCGACAGCATGGCCGAACAGGCTCTGATCTGGTTCCGGGACTTCATCATGGTCGGTGATCGCCTCGTCTTTGTGAAGGACGAGCCGGCACCGCGTCAACGCGACGGGAATCTGTGGGAGATCGACCTCGATCCCGTCAGCGGGCAACCGAAGGGGGAGGCGAGACGACTGACCGACTGGGTCGGGTTCAAGATCGTCGGCCTCTCGGCCACGGCAGACGGATCGCGGCTCGCGTTCGCGAACATCCGCTCTCAGGACGACGTCTTCGTCGGCGAGCTGCTCGACGGCGGCCGGCTTCTCGGAACCCCGCTCCGGCTGACGCTCGACGATCGCGACGACGTGCCGGAGGGCTGGACTCCCGATGGACGCGCCGTCGTTTTCCAGTCGGACCGGTCCGGGACCCCGGATCTGTTCGTGCAGGGTCTCGACGAGCGCACTGCGCGCGAGCTCGCCGCGGGCGCGGGAGCGCAGATGGAGTCGCACGTCTCGCCCGACGACAGATGGTTGCTTTACTGGGAACTGGAAGACGAGTCGGGTCGATGGACCGCGCCGCGTCGCTTGCTTCGCATCCCGGTCGACGGGGGACCGACCGAGATCGTCCACGAGTCCCCGGCGTTCGCGGCACTGGACTGCGCGACAAACCCCGAGGGCTCGTGCTTGCTTTACGAAGTCCTGGGTTCCTTCAAGGCGGTGAGCCGTCTCGACCCCGTCGCGGGCAAGCAGGAAGAGCTTCACCGTGGCCCTCTCGATCTGACGAACATCCCCGTCGTCGCGCTGTCGCCGGACGGGAGCACGCTGGCCATGGTCCGGTACAACGCGGGTGGCCAGTCGATCCGTCTGCAGAATGCGCTCACCGGCGAGGTCGTCCGGGAGATCCAGGTGGACGTCCTGCCCGGTCTCGAGTTCACTGACATCGAATGGTCACCCGACGGGAACGGCTTCTTCCTCTCCGGCGAGTTCCCGCGCGGCGCGGCGATCGTGCGCGTTGACATGCAGGGCGAGGCCCAGGTGCTGCTCGAGGACGACACGGGAAACTATTGGACGGTGAGTCCTTCCCCCGACGGACGCTTCCTCGCGTTCGGAAAATCGACCCAGGACGCCAATGGCTGGATGGTCGAGGGGTTCTGAACCCGAGGACCTCGGCCGACAGGGCTTCGCAGTTGACGTAGAATAGCGCCAATTCCGCAGGGGGGGTGCTCCATGTGTCGCTCGACCGCCGCCCGTCTCGTTTTCTCGATGGTTTTGGTTGCGTTTCATGGTGCCGCAGTTCTCGCGGGAACCGGAATCGCCGCCCGCGACGCCGACTCGACGACACTGGACTTCTGTGTTTCGGTGCGCTTCGAGGCCACCGACGAGCAACTCGCCCGGATCGAACAGGTACTCGGCGAGGCCGGGCAACTTCTCTACATGGCCACCGACGGGAGGCTGCGCTTCGGAACGATCGCGGTCGAAAACGATGCAACGGCCGGCGCCGCCGCCGATGTGTGGATCAGGCCGGGGCGCGGCCCGTCGTACACCTTCGGTGCTTTCGGTGACGCCGGGGAGCACGTCGTGCTGTACTACGAATCCGACATCGATTCGGCGGACGGTGCTCGTGTCGCGAACCTCATCTTCCAGCGATTTCGGGAATCGGCAACGACGGGACCCCAAAACCTCGCGATCGATCTCGATCGCGAGTACGCCGGAACGACAGACTCTACCGATACCCGGCTGATCGCGCTGGACGACGAGCGGCGCATCGTCGTCGCCGTCGATCGATCCGAGAGTATGGCCGAGCTGGACGTCGGCGTGCCGCGCTCGGAAGTCGCGGTTCAAGCCGCAGG
>JBFJTV010000329.1:0-3864 GCA_041625075.1 Candidatus Polarisedimenticolaceae bacterium
AGCGCGTTGTGCTCGCGGCACATCTCCTCGATCCCACGAAGATAACCGTCGGGCGGAACGTGGATCCCGCTCTCACCCTGGATCGGCTCGATCAGGATCCCGACGACGTTCGGATTCATCGCCTGCCGCACCGCGTCGAGGTCGCCGTACGGCAGCATCTTGAACCCGGGCGTGAACGGACCGAAGCCGTCCTTGTATTGTTTCTCTTCGGAGAACCCGACGATGGTGGTCGTCCGGCCGTGGAAGTTACCGGTGAAGACCAGGATCTCGGCCTTGCCGGTCTCGACACCCTTCTTGTTGTATCCCCACTTGCGGGCCGCCTTGATCGCGGTCTCGACGGCCTCGGCTCCGGTGTTCATCGGGAGGAACTTCTGGTAGCCGCTCAGGTCATGGAGCTCCTTGTAGAGCAGACCGAGCTGATCGCTCCGGAACGCGCGCGAGGTCAGGGTCACCCGTGCGGACTGCTCCACCAGCACCTTGCGGATGGAGGGGTGGCAGTGACCCTGGTTGACGGCCGAATACGCCGCGAGGAAGTCGAGATAGCGGTTGCCGTCGGTATCCCAAACCCACACGCCCTCGGCCTTCTGGATCACTACGTCGAGCGGGTGATAGTTGTGGGAACCGAACTGGTCTTCCAGGCGAATCAGCTCCTCGGCGGTCGTCTTGACGGAGTCCATGTCTACCTCGCTCACGGGGGGCGTCGTCCGGACGCGATTCGGGTTGGCGTCGGAAGATAAAACATAGCACCTCGGCGGGCGTCGTGCCGGATACAGCCGGAGCCGCTTTTTGGCCGAAACTGAGCCGGTTACGGCGCCGCCCGACTTGACGCCACCGGCCAGGGGCGAAATAATCGCGGACCTTTCACCAGGCCAGGCGGCGGTATGCGACCCCCGCCCTGGAGCGCGCATCGGATGACGACCTCTCCCCGCTCCGGGAAGAAGCTCGGGGGAAAACAAAGAGTCCTGCTCAGGATCGAGCGCTTCTCGCGCGAGCGTTATCGCCTGGTGTTCCTGGTCACGGCCCTGGCGGTTGCGGCGTCGATCTATCTGGGCGCCAGGCTCGAGCTCGAGTCGGACGTTCTCGAGCTGATTCCCCAGGGCAACCCGAAGGTCGACGTCTTCCGGGACGCGATCCGGGACTTCGGCTCGATCGACTACCTGCTGGTGCTCGTCGAAGCAGGTGGAGAGGACGTCAGTGTCAACGACCTCGAATACTTCGCGGACCTGTTCGTCGAGAAGCTCCGGGAGCGGGAGAAGCTCATCGAGGCCGTCGAGTATCGGGTCGAGATCGACGAGAAGCTGCTCGAGTTGTTCTATCGGAACGCGTTGCTCTTTCTACCCGCGGACCAGATCCCGACCCTGATCGAGAAGTTCAGCGACGAGGCGATCCACGCGCAGGTCCGCGATAACCGCGATCAGATGGCCGCGCCGGATCCCTTTCGGGGGGAGTTGATCCGTAAGGACCCGCTCGGCCTCCTGCCGTTCTTCATCGATCGTTTCATGAGCAACCGCGGGTCGCTCTTGCTCGATCTGTCGGACGGGTACTACCTCGCACGGGACGGCACCGCGCTGCTCATGTTCGTCAAGCCGACGGGGGCGTCGCAGGATCTCGAGTTCGACAAAGAGCTCATGGACTTCGTCCGTCGCGCGGCGGACGAGACTTTAGAGGAAACCGAGGAGGATCTCGAGAAGACGGTCGCGATCCGTGCGCAATTCGGCGGGAACTATCCGAGATCGCTCGAGGAATCGGAGTTCATCATCGAGGACGCCAGCCGGAATCTGACGATCTCGCTGATCGCGGTCTGCGCTCTGTACTGGATCTGCTACCGGCGCTTTGCGGCGCTGCTGTATTCGAGCGTGCCGCTGCTGGTCGGGCAGGCGCTGACCTTCGCGCTGGCTTTCTTCGTGCTCGGCCGGCTCAACTCCGCATCGTCGTCCTTTACCGCTTTACTGATGGGGCTGGGCACCGACTTCACGATCGTGATGTACGCGCGGTACGTCGAGGAGCGCCGAAAGGGCGCCAGTATCGCGCGGGCCACCGAGCTGATGGTGGGCGAGACCGGGCTCGGTGTGTTCACCGGGGCGATCACTTCGGCAGGGACGTTCTACGCGATGTGCGTCAGCCGTTTTCGCGGGCTCTGGGACCTCGGCTTCCTGATCGGAAGCGGCATCCTGCTGTGCGCCCTCGCGATCCTGTTCTTGCTTCCCGCGATGATCACGTGGAACGAGGGCGTCCGAAAGAGAAGGGTCGAGTCGGTCAAGAAGCTCCATCTGCAGTCGTTTCTCCTGGAGCACTTGATTCCGTTCTCGGCGCGGCACCGCTGGCCCGTGCTGATCGTGGTCGGGGTAATGGCGCTGGGCAGCCTCTATCTCGCGGTCAACCTGGAGTTCGACGATTCGCTCGACACGCTCAAGAGCAACCGTTCCGACGCGCTACGGGTTCAAAGCGAGATCTCGGAGAAGTTCGGCGCCGAGCTTTCCTACATGATGGCGATCGCACGCGGCAAGACGATCGACGAGGCGGTCGCGCGCGCGGTCAAGGTCGAGGAACGGCTCCAGCCGTTTCTCGAGAGAGGACTCGTCGGCACCTACGATTCGATCCTGACCTATCTCCCGCCGGTCTCCGAGCAGGAAGAGATCATCGCCGCGATCCGTGAGGGCGCCGAAGACGTATTCAGCGTCGACCGGATCCGAGGAACCTTTGTCGAGGCGCTCGACGACAACGGTTTCCGGAAGGAGCCCTTTGACGAGTATCTCGAGAAGATGGCCAGCTTTCTCTCTCCGGAACGGCCGATCACGGTCCGTGACCTGGAGGTCGAAGGCCTCGAGCGGCTCGTCGGACGGTACGTCATCCAAACGGAGGACGAGGCCCGGGTCGTCACCTACCTTTTTCCTACCGAGCGGCGGTACAAACGCGAGGCCCCGCCGGGTCTTCTTGACGGTCTGTCGCAGGGTGACCCGGACATCATCGTCACGGGAACGAACGTCGTCGGGCTCGAGCTGCGGAAGATCTTCGGCGTGGACATCCTGATCGCTGTGCTGACCGGCATCGGGATCGTCTTTGTCCTGTTGCTGATCGATTTTCGTAGCATCAAGCTGACCGCGGTCGCCATGGCGCAGCTGATCGCGGGCGTCCTCATGATGCTCGGGGTGATGAACCTGCTGGACATCCAGATCAACTACGTCAACTCGTTCGTCGCCACGATGATCCTCGGGGTCGGCATCGACTACAGCATCCACCTCGTGCATCGTCTGAACCTCACTGAAGGTCGGATCGAACCGGGCCTGCTGGAGACCGGCAAGGCGGTGGTCATCGCGGCGCTTTTGAACATGGCCGGTTTCGGAACGCTCGCCTTCGGGAACTATCCTGCGCTGCGGAGCTTCGGGCTCGTCGCTCTTCTCGGCTCGGTGACCTGTCTGTTCACCGCGTTGACCGTCGTTCCCGCCTTGATGGTCACCAGAGAATAGCGGGGTCAGGCACTTCAGCTCCTTTATACCGCGCGAGAAAACCCTCCGTTTGTGACTTTCTGTCGACGGGATTGAAACGCGCGGTACCGGGTTTGCAGAAAGGTTGTCACACCGACCTTTCTGGCATCAAATGAAACAACTGAAGTGCCTGACCCCGAAAAATCTGAGAAGGGGTGGAGGTTCGGGATGAAGCACGACTTGAGAACGACGTCGGCACAGCACGGTCTCGGCGACATGGAACCCGAGGAGTTTCGCCGCGCCGCTCACGGAATCGCCGATCGTGTTGCCGACTACCTCGCGGGTCTCGAGAGCTACGCGGTCATGCCCGATCTCCGACCCGGTGACGTTCGCGACCGCCTCCCGCCGGAGCCCCCCGCCTCGCCCGAGCCGCTCGCCG
>JBFJTV010000330.1:0-3841 GCA_041625075.1 Candidatus Polarisedimenticolaceae bacterium
GACGAGCACGACACCCACACCCATGACGATGAGCTCGGCGCTGACCGCCGGGATCGTCGTTGCCATGGAAGTCGTCACGTCCATCGCCGCCTCGTCAATGGTCCGTCCGCCCACGAGCGAACGCCGCGTCGGCGTCCTCGGGCTCGGCAAAGAGATAGCCCTGACCGTAACGTGCCCCGGCGTCCTTGAGCGCCTCGGCTTCCTCGTCGGTCTCGACGCCCTCGGCGATCACGGCGGCGCCGATCTTCTCCGCGATGAGCACCAGAGAGGAGATCAGCTCCTGTTTGATCAGGTTCTCGTGGATGTCGCGCACGACGGTCGCGTCGATCTTGAGAAAGTGCGGCCGGACCTTTTCGAGGGTCGCGAGGGTCGCGTAGCCCGTGCCGACGTCGTCGAGCGCGACCCCCACGCCGTGGTCCTTGAGCTCTTCGACCAGAGAGGCGAAGTGCTCGATCTGCGAGTCCGCCGCTCGTTCGGAAATTTCGAGGACGAGATCCTCGAGCCGCACGTCCACGCCATCGACCAGCGCGTCGAGACCCCCGTCGAGCCATGCCGGATCCGCCAACGCGCCCGGGAGGACGTTGACGAAGACTTTCCCCTGCCCCGACTCCTGTTGCCACAACCGAAGCGCGGTGCTGCGGCACAGACGATCGAGGTCCGCGGCGACACCCGCCCGGTCAGACAGTGCGAACATCGGCCCCGGCATCTCGAACCGCGTGTCCTTCGGACCCCGGGTGAGCGCCTCGTACCCGAAGATCTCGCGCGTCTCGAGATCGACCACGGGCTGGAAGACGGTGGAGACCGCAGAGTCACGGATGATCCGCTTGAGCTCTTCGCCCCACGACCGCTCGCGCAGGCTGTCGCGGCGAGCACTGTGCGTGCGTGCTTCGTCCACCGCCGCGTGGATCCGCCGCTCGAAGCGATAGAACGGATCCTCGGAAAGCAACGCGTGCCCGGTCTGGATCGCGAGCTTCGGGCTCAGACCCGCAAACTCGTCGGTCGCGAAGGCGGCCTCGAGATCCGATCGGATCTTGGTCGCGAGATCGCCGAGCCACGCCATCTCGACCTCGTCGCCCGAAGGTTGCTCGGGAACGAAAACTGCGAAGTGGTCACCCCCGACCCCGTTGATTCCGAGCAACGACCCCGCCGGGAGTGTTCCCGCGAGCTCGGCGCGCAGCACCTCGGCAACGACCTCGAGAACCTCGTCGAAAACCTGCCAGCCGTAGAGCGACTCGACGTCGTCGAGGTTCGAGATCTCCACGTGGAGCACACCCACGTGATGCCGCGTGTCGAGCATCTTCCGCACCTGCGGGGTCAGCACGGGCACGGCCGGGAGGTCGGTGGTGCGGTCGTGCAGCGCGCTCCGCAGCTTGAGGAACTCGGTACGGTAATGCTCGAGCTTCGTCTCGCGGTCGTCGGTCGTCATGGCATCACGTCTTGGAGGTTGCCGCCCTCGAGGGTGGCAAGCACCCGGCGAACCCCGGCCAGAAGGCCTTCCATCTCGAACGGCTTCGTGATGTAGCCGACCGCGCCTTCCTGGTTTCCGTGCACCTTGTCGCGTATCTCCGACTTGATCGAAAACATCACGACCGGAAGATTCGTGGACTCGGGATCCGCCTGGAGGATCCGAAGTGTCTCCCAGCCGTCCATCCCCGGCATGTTGATATCGAGAAGCGCGAGGTCGAAACGCGCCCGGCGGACCGCCGCCAGCGCAGCCGCGCCGGACGACGCCGTCGCCACCTCGTAGCCGGCCCCGGCGAGAATTGTTCGAGTCAGTTCCAAGATGGCGTCGTCGTCGTCGACCACCAGGATTCTTCGGGTCTTGTGCACGCGACACCCCCGCGAGTCGAAAGGTACCACGCTACCCCACGCGGGCAACGGGAAAGTGGCGCGCTTGCAAAGGGATTGCTCGCGCTGTCGATGTTTTCCGGGCTATCGGGAAGCGGCTATCATCCGCCCGGCCGGATTCGGAACTCACCCTCGAGCCACGCACCCGGCTCGGTCGTCATCGATGGAGCCGATCCGCCACCGGTCCAGTGCGCCCCGTGGCGCACGACCGCCTCCTTGCCGACATCGATCTTGCCGTCGAGGTGCCCTTCGAGGTCGAGCATCTCGACCTTGCCGGAGACCTGCAGACGGCCCTTCTCACCGACCTTGAGGCTTCCCGACCAGTCGAGCTCGCCTTCGAGCGTGCCGTGGATCTCGAGATCCCCGGATCCGCTCAAACGGCCCTTGGCCGAGGATCCCGTACCCAGACGTGACGCCGGTGTCGCGGGGCGTGTGCTCATAAGCTGCTCCGTGCGGTCTCGACGACCTCGCGAATCGCGTCGATCACCGCCTGAGGTTGGTCGACGTGGATCATGTGTCCCGCATCCTGGACCATGATCTGCCGGCCGTTGGTCGAGAGATACGACAGATCCTGCTGCATGTGAACCATCATCTCGAGCGAACGTTCCATCGCTTCTTCCATCTCGTCGGGGTAGGCTTCGAAGACGGCGCGCATTGCCTCCGGTAGCTGCTCCGGAGGCGGATACGACGGTGTCTCGGTCGACGTCAGGACCAGCAGCGGCATGTCTCCGAGCCTCGGCGGCAGCATCCCGTCCGGGAAATACGCCTTCATCTCGATCCCTTCGTAGGTCGGGATGTTGGCCTTGTCGCTCTCGTAGGCCACCTCGAGCTTCTTCATGACCGGAGATGCAAAAGTCGAGGAGATCTCGATCTGTTGCTCGTGCGAGCTGTCCAGGAGGACCATGCCCACGACGTCGTCGAGATGCCGTGCCGCGAACGCGCGCGCGTTGACACCACCGAGCGAGTGCCCGACGAAGACATAAGGGGGGTCGATGCGGGCGTTGCTGAGAAGCAGCTCGAGGTCGCCGACGACGTCGATGACCGTGCGCGGATCCGCGGTCTGGGGTGGAGGATCGCTTCCCCCCAGACCGGCACGAGCGTAACGACACACACGGGTGAACTCCCCGACCCTCGGGACAACCCGAGTCCAGGTCAGACCCGGGTCCCCCAGTCCCGGCTCGATGATCACCGTCGGACTGCCCTCGCCCTCGCAATTGATAAACAGGTGCCGGCCACCACCGATATCGACCTTGCCCTTGGTGATCGGCTCCCGCTGGTCGGATCCGCCCTCATCGGGGGTCGCGACCCGCTCACCCTGGCACCCCACCGCCGCAAGAACCAACGCCAGAATCGCGACGCGTGCGAACATCCAACCCTCCTCCGCCGCGGTCGTGCATCGTAGCACCGCCGGCGACGCGCCCGGAGGCAGTATCATCACCCGCTGACATGTCCCCGAAGAAGGCCAAACGTGAGCGAGCCGCCGTGACGAACGCACCAGGCGTCGACCGGCGGCCCGTAATGTTGATTGCCCTGTTCGCCGTCCTCCTCGTCGGGCTGTGCGCTCTCATCTGGGCGACGGAGCGCCCGCCCATCGACGACTGGGGCAACATCGGCATCGAGGGGTTCAAGTACCGCACGAAACACAATCACTCATCGATGGGGGTACTGGCGCTCGTCACCGCCGCTGCATTGCCGGTCTACCTTCTGCTCTCTCGCCGGGACGCGCTGCGCCGGAGCCGGTGGTGGCGGCGCCTCGCGATCGTGGTTCCACTGGCGCTGATCGTCGTCGCGAGCCTGCTGTACTTCTATGGGAGCCGTGTCTCCAAACAGCACTATCCCTGGTTCCACGACTCGTACCACTACTTTCTGGGCGCGAAGTACTTCCCGGAGCTCGGGTACGAACGTCTCTATGAGTGCCATCTGCTGGCCGATTCGCAGCGGCCGAACCGTCGCTTCGACCCGACGGACCCGGTCACCGACCTGCGCGAGGACC
>JBFJTV010000331.1:0-3841 GCA_041625075.1 Candidatus Polarisedimenticolaceae bacterium
CCAGGCCCAGTAACCACCCCAGCCGAGCTCGATGTAGGCCCAGTACGAGCCCATCAGGATCCCGATCCCGAGAAAGAACCACGAGAACAACGTCCAGCGACGGGTCGTTCGGAACCAGACGTCACCGGTGCGACGGGTCGCGAGCGCTGCGATCGCGAAGGCAAAGGGGATGGTGAACCCGACGTAACCGAGGTACAGAAAGGGCGGATGGATCATCATCCAGTAGTTCTTGAGCTGGGGATTGAGCCCGACGCCATCGGAGGGGGTCTCGGGCAGCAGCGCGAACGGTGGCTCGATGAAGTTCACCAGCACGAGGAAGAAGGTCATCGTCAGGGCGATCACGGCGGTGACGTGCGGCATGAGCGAGCGGTTCTTGGTGCGGTTGGTCAAGAGCGTGACGGCGGCCATCACCGCGAGGATCAACACCCAGAACAACAGACTTCCCGCCTGTCCGCCCCAGAATGCGCTGATCTTGTAGGGGAACGCCTGCGAGGAGCTCGAGTACAGGTAGACGTACTTCAGCTGGAAGTTGTTCGAGAGGAATCCGTAAACCAGACAGCCCGAGGAGACGGCGATGAGCGCCGCCGAGGCGAGAAGCCCACGTTCGGCGCTGTGCTGCAAGCCCCGGCCCTTGTTGACGGTCGCGAGCAGGGAGGCGATGAGAGCCCAGCCGGCGGCGGCCAGGGCGAGCGCGAGACTGTAGTGGCCGATCTCAACCATGCGTGTACACTCCGGGCCCGTCCGACGGGGCGGAAATTCGTTGGCCGGTCGCTACTGCATCGGGATGGCGTCGGGGTGGTCGGTGCCCTCGGCCTCGGCGGCTTCGTACTTCGAGGGGCACTTGGCCAGAAGCGTCGTGGCCTCGAAGGTGCCGTCCGAACCGATCTCACCCTCGACCACGACCTCGGCGTCATCGACGAACGTGTCGGGAATGATCCCCTCGAAGACGACGGGCAGGGACGCACCCCCCTCGTGCATGACGAACTCCACCCGTCCCGGCGAGCGCTGGATGGATCCGGTGGTCACCTTGCCGTTGACGCGGACGTGGTCCTCGGGCGCGGCACCGCCGGCCACGTACTCGCTCACCGAGACGTAGTAGGCGAAGCCGCCGGTCGTGGTGACCCCGACGGCGAGAAGGAAGATCATCGTGCCGACGATTCCGACGCCGAGCACGGCGAATTTCAAACGTCGTCTGTCCAAGAGCGGCCTCCGTGAATATCGTCGGAAGTCATTGTAGAAACGGGGGGTAGTGCTGTCAACAAACCCCGAACCGGCGTGGTCTCCTTTGACTGGAGCAGGCCACGGTGGCCCGATCCGATCCCGGGTTTTGGCCCGAAGTTACTCACAGTGCTAGATTAACCCGCCGGAGGCCCCCGTGAAGGAAGTCCGCGACAAGCTGGTCGAGGAGGTCAAGACGCTGGAGCACGAGCTCCGGGTCCTTCTTCCCCGGGAGATCAAGAAGGCGCTCGCCATGGGCGATTTGCGCGAGAACGCCGAGTACCACGCGGCGCTCGAGCGTCAGGGCTTCGTGAAGGCACGGATCGGGCAGCTACGGCAGCGCCTGACCGAGCTCAACACGATGGATCTCTCGCGGGTTCCGACCGATCGTGTTGGGATCGGTTCGAAGGTCGCGCTCCTCGATCTCGACTCGGATAACGAGCTGACCTACGAGCTGGTGCTTCCCGAGGTCGCCGACCACGCCAAGGGCATGATCTCGTCCGCTTCGCCGATCGGCCGGGGGCTGATCGGCAAGAAGGAGGGGGACCGCGTCTCGATCGCGATCCCCGCCGGCAAGAAACGCTACGAGATCCTTGGCCTCACCACCATGCACGACAAGTAAGAAGCCGGGGTCTGGCACTCCGCGGTCCGGCAGCTACAAGCTGTAGCGCAGGATGGTGTAGATGATCTTGTAGCCGGCCATCACCGTGCCCCGCACCGTGCCCGTGATCTTCGAGCGCCCGACGCGTTTCCGGTAGGAGACCGGAACCTCGGTGACCCGTAGCCGTGCCTTGGCGGCCTTGACCTGCATCTCCGCCGTCCAGCCGAAGTTGTGGTCGCGCATCCCGATCCGCTCGAGAGCGTCCCACGAGATCGCACGGAAGGGTCCGAGATCGGTGAACCGCACGCCGTAGAGAAGCCGGATCAACACGGTGGCGAAGAGATTCCCGGCACGCGCCTGGGGGAGAAGGGCGCCCGGCTCGCGCTCCCCGAGGACGCGCGAGCCGATCACCAAATCGGCACGGTCGTCCGCGATGGGCCGAACCAACGACGGCAACTCGTCGGCGTGGTCACTGTGATCCGCATCGACAAAGACGACAACGTCGGGAGGCGCGCTCTTGGCGCGAAGATGGGCAAGCCCGGCGAGACACGCTCGCCCGTAGCCCGCGCGCGGCTCGGCGACGACCGTGGCCCCCGCCGCGTTCGCGACCTCGGCGGTGCCGTCGGTCGAGCCGTTGTCCACGACCACGACGTCGCGGACACGGTCGGACGGGAGATCGGTCAGAACCAGCGGGAGCGCGTCGCGCTCGTTTCGCGCGGGGATGACGACATCCACGACCGGCCACGCGGCCTCGGTCATGCCCAGACCCTTCCTCTCGAGGCTCGTTCGGGGGAATTGACTTCGCTCGGGGTCGTCACCAACTTCGTTCTATCATAATCGGGCTGAACCGCCCGGCGCCGGGAGGGGAGTAGGCATCGTGGAACAGAATCAGGTCGTGGCGCTCGTTCGTGCGTTGCGGCCGGCGCACTGGATCAAGAACGTCTTCGTGCTCGCGCCGCTGGTCTTTGCCCAGGAGCTGCGCGACCCCGAAGCCGTCGTTCGAACGATCCAGGCCTTCGGCGTCTTCTGCGTACTGTCATCGGCCGTTTACTTGATCAACGACATCGCCGACCGCGAGGCGGACCGGCAGCACGCGGTCAAAAAGAAGAGGCCGGTGGCTTCCGGTGCGCTCCCCGTGTGGCTGGCGGGCGTCGTGGCGGCGACCCTCGCGATCGGGGGACTCGGCTGGGCACTGTCTCTGGGCATCGAGTTCGCCGCGATCGCGGCCGCCTACCTGATCATGAACCTCGCGTACTCGCTCGCGCTCAAACGGGTCGTGATCCTCGACGTCATGCTCGTCGCCGCGGGCTTCCTGTTGCGGGCGTGGGCCGGCGCCGTCGTGATCGACGTCGCGATGTCGCAGTGGCTGATCCTGTGCACGGGTCTGGTCGCGCTCTTCCTCGGTTTCGTCAAACGCCGCCAGGAGATCGTCGGGAAGGTCGGCTCGGAGGCGAGCCGTCCTATCCTGCGGGAATACTCCCTGCCGTTTCTGGATCAGATGATCGCCGTCGTGACCTCCTCGACCGTCCTGGCGTACGCGCTGTACGCGTTCGACCCCGAGGTGGCCGAGCGGCTGGGAACACGCCACATGGGGCTGACCCTGCCCTTCGTGCTGTTCGGGATCTTTCGGTATCTTTACCTCGTGCACCAGCGGGGTGAGGGGGACAATCCGACGGCCCTGGTGGTCTCGGACGTCCCGCTGCTGCTCAACGTCGTGTTGTGGGCCGGTGCGGTGATCGTGGCCCTGTACGTCTGGCGCTAGCCCTTCTTGACTTCGCGCCCTCGGATACCGACATTTTCCGGCGATCCTTGTGATGGCGAGGGACGCGTCTCGTATGAGCTCGACCGCCCAGATCCAGTCTCACCAGACCTCCTCGACGCCCCCCGAGCGCGCTACGGTGCTGGTCGTCGATGACTCCAACGTGCTGCGCGGGCTCCTCCGCGAGGAGCTCGAGGCCGAGGGCTTCAGGGTGATCCTGACCGAGGCGGGGGGCGAGGGTCTCGACGCCGTCCGGAATCAGC
>JBFJTV010000332.1:0-3828 GCA_041625075.1 Candidatus Polarisedimenticolaceae bacterium
ACCCCAAGTAGAGATCTCGCCAGCTCCCGGCAATTTCCTCTCCGTCGCAAACCTCGCCAGCGCCCTTGCCTGGCACTGGCCGGCTATGACAGGGTGTGCGTCACGTTGATGGGGCTCGATCCGTCGCGGCTGCCGCGCCACGTCGGCATCATCATGGACGGCAACGGCCGCTGGGCTCGCCAGCGCGGAATGGACCGAATCGAAGGTCACCGCCGCCCAACGCGGCAGCAGCTCCGCGTTCAGGGTCTCGGTCAGCCCACGACCCTCGATGGCAACGGTGTCGGCCCAGGTCCTGTAGCGCTCCGAGGTGATCTCGACCTCGTGGACGCCGGGAGCCAACGCGAGACCGGGGAGCGGTGTGACTCCCACCGAGACGCCATCGACGGCAACGGCAACTCCCTCGACGGTATCGATGGCCAGAAAGCCGTCGAGTGCTCGCATGGTGAACTCCAGGGTCTGGTTTCGCTCGGTGGTGACGTCGAAGTCGGTGACGAGCGGATGGTAACCCTCCTTCGTGGCCGCGAGCTCGTACGTGCCGGGGCGCAGCAGATGGCGCCCGCCGAGCTCGAGGGGGAAACCGAATCCTCGACCCTCGACCCTGACCTCTTCCGGGAGCGGCTCGACGACGATCTCGACCGCTCGTGCGGTCAGCACGAACCACGCGACGACCGCCAGAAGCGGCACCGCGATCCACAACACGACGACGGACGGACGAACGCGGCGGCGCTTTCGGGACCCGCCGGCGAGAACGCCCGGTTTGAACTCGACGGGCCGGATCATCTTGTGGCCGGCCGCATCCGACGCGGAAGCCGGTCGCTCGGAGACGATCCGAGCCGGCTCGGTGACGTGGTCGGCCGGCTCTCCTTCGAGGATCAATCGCGTGCGTTCCGGCTCGAGACGCACGCGAATCCTGTTGTTTCCGATCCTCACCACATCGTCGTCGTGCAACCACTGCGACGTCGAGATCGGCGTGCCGTTGCACACCACGGGCTCGAGGCCCTGGGACTGGATGAAGATCCCGCCCTCGGCCGTACCGATCAGCGCCACCGGCTCCGGGTTCGCGACTCCCGGCAGCGGGACGTCCGCATCGATGCCGCCGAGCGTCAGCGGGAAGTCGTCGTCCCGAACGCGGCGCGTTCCCGAGCCCGCTTCGATGTAGACGGGCAACGTCAAATCGGCTCCTCGCAACGCACCATCAACGGAGTCGGCTCGATACCGGCGAGAACGACCAGCTTACGACGGACGTCGCGGTAGCCCTGCCGGCTGCCGACAACGGTGTAGGTGCCGGGGCGCAGGACGAGCTCGCGGCGCGTGAACTTCCCGAGCCGGCCCACCCGATAGACCGTGACCTCGGTGAGGTCGTCCGACTCGAGCGCCACCCGGACGGGGGTCGCGGAGACCTCGAGCAGCCGATCGAGCTGATTGATTCGCCGTTTCAATCCCGCCGCGGGCTGGCTGACCGCCTTGGCTTCCTCCAGGAGCACCGTGGCCTCGTCAAAGACCTCGTCCCACGACAGCCGGCCGGGGTTCGCGAGATGGAAGTCGATACGGTCGGTGATGCTCGCCAGGGTCGCACAACGCTGTCGGCCCTCCTGGGCAAAGCGAATGGTTGCGTCGATCTTCAGCACGGCGTCGTACTCGACGACAGCCTCGTGCCAGCTCTCCGAAGCCTCGAAGGCGAGCGCCCGATCGCGGTGGCCGAGGATGATGTCGAGTTTCTCGCGCTGTTCCACCTGGACGAGCGCCCCGGCCACCTGTGTGGACCCCGGCTGAACGGCCGCGGCTCGCTTGAACGCCGCCCGCGCCGTCGCGTATTCACCGTTCTCGAGCGCCGCGAGACCCTCGGACATCGCCCGTGCGAAGTCGTCGTTGCTGATGCGGGCCTGGACCCGCGCCAGGGACTCCTGAGCGCGAAACGACAACGAGTCGAGTGTGACGGCCTCGCGGTAGAGCTCCTCGGCGCGACGAAAGTCGCCATCACCCTCGACCTCGGCGCCAGAGTCGAGAAGCGCGACGACGCGATCCAGAACTTCCGCGCGCTCGAGGCCCGAGATGGCCTCGCGGCTGTTCGGAGCGATGGTTGCCGCGAGACGGAATGCGGCGGTGGCGCCGGCGGCATCATCATCGGCCAGCGCCTGCCGGCCGTCGCGAATGGCGTCGCGAAAGAGACCGGGCGCCATGGCCTCCAACGACTCGAACCTGTCTGCCGCCTGCCGGTAGTTTCGATCCGCTTCGGCGTACTCCATCGCCGAGAGGTGCCGGTCGCCCGCACCGAGAAACTCGACACCACGGCGCCAGTCATCGCCGCCCCAGACCGCCACGTCTCGTTCCTCGAGCCCTTCCTGGAGGCTCATCGCGCGGTCGAGTGCTTCCTCGGCGCGCTCTTCAAGATGGGCCTGCGCGCGCAGATCCTCGGGATTCGGCGGTTGTGTCGTGTCGCCGCTCGTCTCGGCGTCCGATGTGGCCGCGACCGGGCCGGCGCGCGGTGGCAGGGGCCGCGACGGCTCGCCCGTGCGGTTGGCCGCGGCCCACTGCGGAAGGAAGACAAATACACTGACCGCGACGAGACCGAGCGCGGCGATGACTGCGGTCGTGATCCAGAACGCGCGACCGGGCCGGGACAACGGACGTTCCGGCGCCGCCGGCTCGCGAGGCCCGATCGAACCGACGGCCGTCACCTTCGGGGGTGGTGTGACACGCAGCGTGGTCTTGTCCGGCGCCCGCGGTGTCGGTGCCGCCTCGAGCGCACCGCGGATGTTGGTCAGCTCCTCGACGACGTCGGTCATGCGTGCAGGGCGGCCGTCGGGGTCCTTGGCGAGCAAACTGGTCACCAGCGATCGAAGTCGCTCGGGGACCGGATAGGACGAGCGCATGGCCTCCGGAGCGGAGAAGCGAATGTCGTCGTCGGTGATATCCATACCGAACAGGGGCCCTCCCGTGATCAGGTCGAACAGCAGCGCGCCGAACGCATAGAGATCGTCGGCCGGGCGTGGCTCCTGCCCGTCGAGCTGTTGAGGAGAAACGTTGTTGCGCGATCCACCTCCGGCCAGGACCGCTCCTTCGCGATCACCGAGAGTCTCCGCGATGCCGAAATCCAGAAGCTGGGGCTGTCCTTTGCGATCCCGCACGACGTTGGTCGCCTTGAGATCGCGATGGACGACCCCCATCCCGTGCGCGTACGCGAGAGCGTCGGCGACGGGAATCATGACCTCGACGATCTCGGCCGTTGAGCGGCCCCGCAGAGAGGTCAGGTCCTCGCCCTCGACGCGCTCCATCGTGATGAAGCTGCATCCTTCGCCCCGGTGAAAATCGAAGACGCGAACGATGTTCGGATGGATCAGCCGACGTGCCTGCCGGCATTCCTTGAGCAACAGGGCGACCGCTTCCTCCGATGCGTCGTGCGGCAGGATCTTGGCGACGACCTCCTCGTCGAGATCATCGTCCCGAACGATCCACACCCGGCCCCCCGTCCGACCGAGGGGACGGATCAGGGAGAACCGGGGGGTGAGGCGATCACCGCTGGCCAACGCACACATCGGAGCCGAAGTCGCGGGAGATCAGTGCCCCGGGGAGCCCGGGTCGGGCGACGCGCCGGCGTCGACCGCCAGGCCCGTCTCCGTCGTGAAGATCTCCTCGAGGATTTCGCGCCATGTCGAGTATTGCGCCTCCGCGGACCCGGAGAGCCTGAGAGTCCGGCCTTCCACCTCGACCAGCAGCGGGGTGACCTCCGAGTCGAACGAGGCCTTGAGCTCCCGGATTTCCTCGACGTGCATCTTGGACTCTTTCTGTTGGTCGATCCCCTTCATCAACACGGCGGCGCCGCCGGTG
>JBFJTV010000333.1:0-3814 GCA_041625075.1 Candidatus Polarisedimenticolaceae bacterium
AGGTTCGTCAACGTCGCCAACCCGGGGAACTTCGGCTACATCCTCGCCGACCTCGACGAGCGGGCGAAGTACCAGAACTCGTGGCGGGAAATGTACTCGAGCCTGGTCGGTCTCGAGACCTACCGCCCAGTGCTCTCGCAAACGGGAGTCAAGCTCGCGGATACGCTCGACGAGTACGCCTCGTGGGATCAGGCCAACTGGGACCCGCAGGACCCGGTCAGCGGCTGGTCGCTGTTCCCGGTGAGCCAGGCCACCAACCAGGCCGGGTTCTCCATCGAATCCTACGGCTTCTTCAATGCGCTCAAGGTGGCCGCGTTGTCACTGCTCGAGAGCACGGGGACCAACAACGGCACCCGGATCGCCGGCACCCAGCTCGACGGCTGGGATCTGCACACCGGCCAGGGCGCAAGCAACGGCCGGCACGCCGAGCTGATGTCGTGGCTCGCCTACGGCTTCCGCTCGCTGCACATCGTGCTTTCGGGTGCCGCGACGGATCCGCGCGGCTATGCGTCCATCTGGGACGACACCCTGGTCGTGACCCTCTCGGAGTTCGGACGGACGACGCTCGAGAACGGCAGCGTCGGCACCGACCACGCGGCGGCGAGCTGCATGTTCGCGGCGGGCGGCACGGTCAACGGCGGGGTCTACAATTGCGAGTCGGGCACCTGGCCCGCCGGAGTCATGACCGCCGTCGACGGGAGGTACCTGCTCGAGCAAACCGACTTCCGCGCGGTCTTCTGGGAGATCCTCCGGGACCACATGGGGGCCGGAGCCAGCGTGGCCGATTCCGTCTTCGCCAACTACACCTCGCTCGGTCTCGGCGCGCACGAGCTGGGTTTCATCACCGGCTGACCGCGCGCTGGTGGGCAACGTCAGCAGCCGCCGGCGGTCGGGGGTCGCTCTCGCGATCGTTCTCACGTGGGCGATCGTGGGGGGGATGCTCGTGTGGGCGGGCGACGGTCCGCAAACCCACAACGTCACGCTCGGGAACAACTTCTTCTCACCGAGCACCCTGGTCATCAACGTCGGGGACACCGTGCAGTGGGGTAACTCGACGGGGGTCGGCCACAACGTGCGCTCGTGCATTCCCGGCGAGAACGGCTGCAACGACGCGATCGCGAACGAGTCGTTTTTCTCCGGGCCGGCGAACGGTCTGTTCGTCTACAGCCACACCTTCACCGAGGTGGGGCAGAACCCCTACGTCTGCCAGCCACACGCGCCGCAGATGACCGGTCTCATCACGATCGTGGACGGCCCCGTGACACCGCCCGTCGTTCCCGACGGGGCGACCGGGCAACCGATGCGCGTGGCCAAGCTCACCGCCGACGGCAGCGAGCTCGAGATCTGGTGGGACTGGTGGTCGTGCGTCGGGGCGACCGACCACCACATCCTCTACGGGCTGGGCAGCCAGCTTCCCTCCACGCCGGGCGGGACGTACGGTCTCCGCGGGGCCGCCTGCGACATCGGACTGCAGTCGCCGTACACCTGGACCGGCGTCCCCGCGCCGACGCAGACCAACCCCATGCTGTGGTGGGTCGTCGCCGCCGAGGACGGCGCGAGCACCGAGGGATCGTGGGGGCTGGACTCGTTCGACAACGAGCGCGGGACCGCGTTTCCGAGTGGCGCGTCATTCGAGTGCGGTGTGTCCTCCAAGGATCTTTCCAACACCTGCGGCCAGTAGGGTAGGATCGTCACAATTCCGTAATTTCACGAATCTGGGGGTGTGGCCGGGCCTGCCCTTGAACTTTCCAAGTCATTGCGGTACATAGCTATGTTTCTATTCGCGGCGGAGATCCAGCTTTGGGCGGATTTGTTCGTAACTTCCTGAATCGACGCAAGTTCGGTGAGCCGATCATCCTCGTGTCGGGACTCCCCCGCTCGGGGACGTCCATGATGATGAAGATGCTGACCGCCGGCGGTCTCGACATCGTCACCGACGAGATCCGGACCGCCGACGAGGACAACCCCAAGGGCTACTTCGAGCTCGAGCGGGTCAAGGAACTCGACAAGAGCGAGGATAAGGCCTGGCTGGCCGACTGCCGTGGCAGGGTCGTCAAGATCATCTCGTTTCTGTTGAAGGACCTCCCCGACGACTACCACTACAAGGTCCTGTTCATGCGGCGAAACCTCGAAGAGGTCATGGCGTCGCAAAACAAGATGCTGGTGCGACGAGGCGAGCCCACCGACGAAGCCAACGATGAAAAGATGATCGCGGCCTACAAGACGCATCTCCGAAAGGTTGATTTCATGTTCGAGGAGCGCTCGAACTTCGACGCGCTCGACGTCGATTACCGTGAGGTTCTGGAGAAACCCGCGGAATACGCTGCTCGGATCCGCAAGTTTCTCGGCGCCGACATGGATGTCCAGGAGATGGCGAGCGCCGTCGACAAGAGCCTCTACCGAAACCGTCGCTGACATGCACCACACCCCCCCGACCCTCGCACGCCGCCACGTCCGCGTGGTTCTCGCACTCCTGGTGGCGTTCTTCCTGTTCGAGCCCCCCGCCGCCGAGGCGTACATCGGTCCGGGCGCGGGGTTCGCGGTCGTGTCGTCGTTCTTCGTCGTTCTCGCGGCGTTGTTTCTCGCGTTCGTCAAGCTGGCCACCACGCCGTTTCGCGTCGGGATACGGTGGCTCAAGATGCGCAAGGCCCTCTCGAAGACCCGTGTCAAACGGGTCGTGATCGTCGGGCTCGACGGCCAGGACCCCGAGCTGACGGACCGCTTCATGCGGGAAGGACTGCTGCCGAACTTCAAGAAGCTCCGAGAACAGGGATGCTACGCGCGCCTGGAAACCTCGTATCCGGCCGAGTCACCGGTCGCATGGTCGTCGTTCCAGACCGGATGCAACCCGGGACGCCACCGCGTGTTCGACTTCCTCGTGCCCAACCGCAAGTCGCACCTTCCGGAATTGTGCTCGGCGAAGGTCACCGAGACCAACCGCACGATCAAGCTCGGCAAGTACCGCATCCCGATCGGCAAGCCGTTCATCGATCTCGGACGCAAGAGCCAGTCGTTCTGGAAGATCCTCGGCGACCACGGGATCTTCAGCACCGTCATCCGGGTGCCGATCACCTTCCCGCCGGAGCGTTTTCACGGCGTGCTGCTGTCGGCGATGTGCGTCCCGGATCTCAAGGGAAGCCAGGGGACGTTTTCATACTACAGCACCGATAGCAACGACGGCGACGACTTCACCGGCGGGATCCGCGTCCCGGTGACGCGGAACAACGGCGCGATCCAGAGCTACGTCTCGGGACCCGAGAACACCATGGTCCGTGACGGCGGCGAGATGCGCCTGCCCTTCGAGGTCCGTGTCGGAGGCAACGGCGACGGCGCGGATCTCGTGCTCAACGGCAAGACCTACCCGCTCCCCCTCCGCGAGTTCACGCCGTGGATCGAGCTGACCTTCAAGGCGGCCCCCGGGATCGGCGTGCGGGGCATCTGCCGGTTCTATCTCAAGGAGATCGCGCCCGAGTTCAAGCTGTACATGTCGCCGGTCAACGTCGACCCGGACAAGCCCGTACTTCCCATCTCGCACCCGTTCACGTATGCGGTCTACCTGGCCAAGACCCAGGGGCGTTACTCGACGCTCGGGCTCGCTGAGGACACCTGGGCACTCAACGAGCGCGTTCTCGACGAGGAAGCGTTTCTCAAGCTCACCTACATGATCCACGAGGAGCGTGAGAAACAGTTCTTCGATGCTCTCGAAAAAACCAAGAAGGGTACGGTGGTCTGCGTCTTCGACATCACGGACCGCCTCCAGCACATGTTCTTCCGGTATCTCGAAAAGGACCACCCGGCCAACGACGGCAAGGAC
>JBFJTV010000334.1:0-3800 GCA_041625075.1 Candidatus Polarisedimenticolaceae bacterium
AGAAGCGATACCCGGCCTTCCATTGCCACAGCTTGTAGGACGCGACCGGCGTATCCGCGCCGGCGATCGCCCGCAGCCTGTCGGTGAACGGGCGCGCTGACTTGTAGACGTCCAACGCGGGGAGCACGACGATCGCAGCAAGAAGATAGGTCACCACGAGCAGCGAGACGAATGCGCTCGAGGCCGCGATCCTGGCGCGCGATCGGAAGAAGAGACCGGCCAGCACCGCCAGCCCGCCGCTCACGAGGAGAACGGCCAGCGCGTTCCCGGCCGTCGCGACCTCGGGCCGTTCCGGGACGACCTTCAGACCGACGGCGACGCCAAAGGCAACGGCGAGCAGACCGAAGATCGCCAGAACAGCGAGACAGAGCCGGGTTCGCAGACGCGACAGCCGTCCGTCGAGAAATCGTTCGGCAACGCCCGACACCAGCACGGCCACGGCGGGCGCGACGGGGAGGATGTAGGCGCTTCGCTTGCTGTCGGAGAAGGAGAAGAACGCGATCACGCCGACGATCCACAACCACGCGAGAAGATCCAGGCGACGCTCGTCGTCGTCACGATCGGGGAGGACGATGGCCAACGGCAGAAACCACGACCACGGACTCATGTCGCCGAGCAGGTACGGCACGTAGTACCACCACGGTGCCGCGTGGTCCCAGGCCTCGACAAACCGCGTGAAGTTCTGGCGGATCAGGACCTCGTGGATGAACTCGGTCTCGCCGCGGGCGCCCAGCAGCAGAAACCACGGAGCTGCCACGACGACGCAGGTCACGGCCCCGACGACGACCGCGGGTGTCGCGAGCGCGCGGAGACGCCGGGTCCACACCACGTAGAGCAGCAGCGGGATCCCGGGACAGATCAGGGCGACCGGTCCCTTGGCGAGAAAGCCGAGACCGGCCGCCACACCCGCGAGGGTCCAGCCCTTGTACGGTGCGAGACCGTGGTCGAGCACGCGGGTCACCGCCAGGATCACGCCGAGCGTCGTCGCGGTGACCAGGATGTCCATCTGGATCGTCCTGGCACCCCAGAAGATCATGACCGTGGTGGCGTAGAGCGCCACGGCGATACGGGCCCGCGCCCGTCCGGCGTAGGGCACGACCAGCACAAACAGCATCACCGCCCCGGCGACACCCGCGAGTACGGACGGGAGCCGTAGCGTGAGCTCGTTCGCCGCGCCGAGCAGCTCCGTCGTCACGAGCGCCATCCAGTAGTACAGGATGGGTTTCTCGGCGAAGACGAAACCGTTGACGGTCGGCACGAGCCAGTCGCCGCGCTCGGCCATCTCGACGACACCGAGGCCGTAGATCGGCTCGTTGGGGTTCCACAGGTCCTTGGCACCGACCGCGATCGAGAACAACACCAGCGTGGCGATCGCCACCACGATGAGATCGCGACGGGTCTCGGCGCGGGCGGTGGGTGAGGTCAAGGCTCGGATCCTGTCGCTGTCCGTAGTGCCCTAGGTTTCCTGGAACTGCAGATCGTGAAGCCGCGCGTAAACCCCACCGCGATCGAGCAACTCGCGGTGGCTCCCGACCTCGACGATCCGACCGCGTTCGAGGACCACGATGCGGTCGGCGTTGCGGACGGTCGCGAGCCGGTGGGCAATGACGATGCTGGTGCGGCCTTTCATGAGCGTCTCGAGCGCTTCCTGCACGAGCGACTCCGACTCGGCGTCGAGCGCCGAGGTCGCCTCGTCGAGGATCAGGATCGGCGGGTCCTTGAGCAACGCCCGCGCGATCGCGATGCGCTGGCGCTGCCCCATCGACAGCCGCATGCCGCGCTCCCCGATCATGGTTTCGAACCCTTCCGGCATGGCGGCAATGAAGTCGTAGGCGTGCGCGGCATGAGCGGCTTGCTCGACGCTCTCCCGCGGGATCTCCGATCGGCCGTAGGCGATGTTGTTGTGGACCGTGTCGTCAAACAGGAGCGTCTCCTGGGTCACCAGCCCCATCTGCGAGCGCAGCGACTCGAGCGTGACGCCCCGGATGTCGTGGCCGTCCAAGCTCAACACCCCCTCGGTGACGTCGTAGAACCGCGGAACGAGGCTGGCGAGCGTCGTCTTCCCGGAGCCCGAAGAGCCGACCAGCGCGACCACCTCGCCCTTTTGAAGCGTCAGGTCGATACCGTCGAGCACCTTGTCGGTTTCGTACGAGAATCCCACGTCCGCGAACCGGATGCTTTGGTGAAACGGTTGCAACGTGACCGCGCCCGGAGCGTCACGGATGTCGCACTCGGCGTCGAGTACGGCGAACACCCGTGTGGCCGCGGCAAGAGCCTGCTGGACCTGGATGTTGACCTGATTGAGCCGACGAATCGCCATGAACAAGATCCCGAGACCGGCGAAGACGGTGAGAAAGTCCTCGACGGTCAGCGTCCCGCGGGCGATGTTGAGGCCCGCGAAGAAGAACAGCGCGCCACCCGCGATCGCCCCCATCAGCTCCATCACCGCCGGAGAGAGCGACTGCGCCCGCCCGGCTTTGAGATCGGCGCGCAACAACTTCTGCAGCACCTTACCGAAGCGGGCGATCTCGAACTTCTCCATCGTGAAGCCCTGCACGACCCGGGATCCGGCAACGCTCTCGTTGAGGACCACGGCGGCCTCGGCAAGAGATTCCTGGGAGCGTGTCGCCGCTCGGCGCAGGCGCTTGCCGAGCCTCACGGCCGGGTAGGCCAGCGCGGGGAGGGCGATCATCGAGACGAGCGCGAGCTTCCAGTTGTAGTAGAAGATCACGAACAGGATCGAGGGGATCATAGCGAGGACGCGGACGCCGTCGGCGAGCACGTTCGTGCTGACGTTCTTGATCCGCGAGACGTCGTTGAGGATTCGCGACAGGATCTGCCCCGTAGGGTTGGCCAGGAAGAACCGTTGCGACTGGTAGGTCACCGACTCGAAGAGCTCGGCCCTGATATCCCGGACGATCCTGGCGCCGGCCCTGACGGCCATGTACCCCCCAAAGTACAGGAAGATGCCTCGGACCAGAAACAACACGACCAGGAAGAGCGGGACCGCGACGTAGACGCGTGAGCTGAGCCAGACGGTCCACTCCTCCACGGGGAGCCGCTCGACAAACGCCGCGACGATATCGGACTGAGCGGTTCCGAGAGCGAGGTCCTCGCCCTTGAGAAGGCTCGCGACGGGTCGGAAGGTCGCAACCGCCGCGCCGTTGAGCGCACCGGCAACGGCGAGCAGCATCGACGCCCAGATCATCTGGCCGAGGTACGGTTTGAAGTACCCGAGGAGTCGGCGGAAGGTGCTCACGGGGGAGATGCTAACAGAATCCGGCGGGGGGCCGCCGCCATCGCTCGCGTTGCCTCGGGATCAGCGCGCGTCGAGCCGATCGATACCGCTGAAGAAGTACGCGGTCTCGAAGGCCGAGGTCTCGGGGGCGTCGGAACCGTGGGTTGCGTTGCGCTCGATCGATTCGCCGAAGAGCTTGCGGATCGTCCCCTCGTCGGCCTCGGCGGGGTTGGTCGCGCCCATGGCCTTGCGCCACGCGGCAATGGCGTCTCCTTTCTCGAGCACCATCACCACGGCGGGCCCCGACGACATGTAAGCGGTGAGGTCGCCGAAGAACGGCCGTTCGCGATGGACGGCGTAGAACCCCTCCGCCTCTTTCCGCGTCATGCGGATCATGCGCATCGCGACGATGGCGAACCCTTCTTCCTCAATGCGCGCGAGGATCTTGCCGACGTAGTTCTTCTCGACCGCATCCGGCTTGATGATGGCGAGCGTTCTTTCGATGGCCACGTGAGTCGACTCCTCTAGGCGCCGAGCGCCTGCTTGACCGTGTCTCCGATGG
>JBFJTV010000335.1:0-3795 GCA_041625075.1 Candidatus Polarisedimenticolaceae bacterium
AGGAAGCACCGGCAGCTACAAGAACCGATAGGAGGTCCGTCCCTTTTTCAAGGGTAAAGGCATGTCCCCGTGTATTCTTTAGAAGTGAGCGAGCGGAAGCGCTTATGGGTCGTCGATCCGTCGATCAACGAGGCCGAGGATCAGTGCGTCGAGCAGGTTCTCGCCGGTTGGTCCGGAGAGAGTCGAGTCTTCCAACCGTCGCTTCGGCCCGGCGACGGCCCGTCGCCCGGAGACGGCTACGATGCCGACGGTGTCGTCGTACTCGGATCGGGCGCGTCGGTCTACGACGATCACGCCTGGCTGCACGAGCTGTCCGCGTGGCTTGAACCGCTCGTCAGCGGATCGCGCCGCGTCCCGTTGCTGGGTGTCTGCTTCGGCCACCAGCTCGTCGGGCATCTTGCGGGCGCGCGTGTCGGTTTTCTTCACCCCGATCACCAGAAGGAGCTGGGGACTGTCGAGACTCGCGTCACCGGGTCGAGAGTCCTCCCCGGTGACCACAGTCTCAAGGTCGTCGTCAGCCACCGCGAGATCGTCGAGTCGACACCGCACGGCTACCGCGTGGTGGCCAGCCGACCCGGAGTCCCGCTCGACGGGTTCGAGCACGAGGATCTTCCGATCCTGACGGTGCAGTTTCATCCGGAAGCGAGAGACGAGTTCGCCGGGCGGAGGGGGCTCGACCCCGCGGTCATCGACGCACGTCTCGTCGAGGACTCGAACCGCATCCTGTCGGCCTTTCGCGACTGGGTGCTCGACGGTGACTAACCGCGCGATGCCAGCGCGCTGACCAGAAGGTCGTGGATCCCGTCGAACCCCCCGTTGGACATCACCACCACGACATCTCCCGGGCTCGCCGCGTCGGCAACGTGGGCAACGATCCCGCGAACTTCGGGCACAAAGCTGGCGTCCTTGCCGCGGCCGGTGAGATCGCTCGCGAGCCGCTCGGGGTCGAGACGCTCCTCCGGCGCGATCTGATCGGCGGCGTAGACCTCGGCGATCACGACGTGATCGGCCGCGTCAAAGGCCTCGGCGAGACGGCTCTGGAAGATGTTGCGACGCAACGACCACGATCGGGGCTCGAGCACCGCCCACACCGCGCTGCCGGGATAGCGTCGGCGTGCACCGCGCAGGGTCGCCGCGATGGCCGTCGGATGGTGCGCGAAGTCGTCGAGAACGGTGACGCCGTTCGCGACGCCGCGCACCTCCATCCGTCGCCGGACGCCCTCGAAGCTCCGAAGGCCGGCCACGACTTCGGTGGCGTCGAGCCCCTGCTCGACGACCGCGGCGACGACCGCCAAGGCGTTCTTGACGTTGTAGTCTCCGCCCATCCGCATCTTGACGTCCGCGTAGAACCTGTCCTCGCGCTCGATCCGGAAGGTCGTTCCCTCGGGTCCGTGACGGACGTCGTGCGCGCTCCAGGTTCCCTCACCGATGCCGTAACCTTCGACCCGTGACAACGCGTCGGCGGTGACGCGGCGTGTCGTCTCGCTGCTCTCATCACGAACCAGGAGACCCCGCCTGGGAATGATGTTGGTGAAGCGTTTGAAGACCGTCTCGATCTGCTCGAGATCGCGATAGATGTCGGCGTGGTCGAACTCCACGGCGCCGATGAGGGCGGTGTCCGGACGGTAGTGCATGAACTTCGGGCCCTTGTCGAAAAACGCCGTGTCGTACTCGTCGCCCTCGATGACGAAGGTCTCGCCGCCTCCGAGTTGGTAAGACCGCGAGAAGTTGCAGGGGATGCCACCGACGAGAAAACCCGGCGACCGCCCCGCGTGTTCGAGAACCCAGGCCAGCATCGATGTCGTCGTGGTCTTCCCGTGGGTGCCGGCGACGACGATCGAGTGCCGGCCCTCGAGAAACCTCTCGGCGATCACACGCGGCATCGACGTGAAGCGCAGTCCGCGGTCGAGCACTTCCTCTGCTTCCGGGTTCCCCCGTACGATCGCGTTGCCGATCACCGTGAGGTCCGGCGCCGGCTCGAGGTTGGCGGCGTCGAACCCCTCGCGGACCTCGAGACCGAGATCACCGAGGAGATCGGACGTCGGTGGATAGAGCTGCCGGTCCGAGCCGGTCACGCGACAACCGCTCTCGTGGAGCAGCCCCGCGAGTGCCGCCATCCCGGTCCCGCCGATCCCGATCAGATGAACGTGCTCTTTGGCCAATGCAGGAGCTCGCGCTACTCGACACAGAGATTCATGTGGTCGGACGACAGGTAGATCTGGGCTGCACGTTTCGTCGGTCGTTGCCGGAACAACGACATCCAGCGCTCGCGCTTGAGCAGCGCGCGGATCCGCGGCGCCGCCGCCGTCGCGGCATCGTCACCGGCCTGGATGCAGTATTCCACCGCCCCGAAGTCCGCCCAGTGGACCTGGCCGACCGCGGGCTCGACGACGACATCCGCCATTCGCGAAAGAAAACGAACGAGCATGCCGTCCTTGATCGCGCTCGCCCGGAACATCACGTCCACGCCTCGAGTGTAATCCTCGGTGTCCTGGATGTCCGCGGAGATATCGATGGCGATGACCACATCGGCGCCGCAATGGTAGGCCGGAAGCACCGGCACCTTGTCGACCCACCCGCCGTCGACCAGCACGCGGTTGTTCAACCGGACCGGTGGCAGGAAGCCGGGAATCGCCGAGCTCGCCATGACCGTCTCTCGCAGCCGGCCCCGGCACAGTACGACCTCCTGCGCCGCCTCGAGATCGAGCGCGACCGCGGCAAAGGGGATCTTGAGCTCGTCCATCTCGATGTCGGGGAGCACCGCCGCCATGCTCTTGGCGAACTCCTCCGCCGACATGAACGAGCTCCGGACCGTCGAGACCCCGTAGACGATCCCCCGGCGGATGAGGTTGGCCACCGAGTACAGCAGTCCGCCGCGCTCCTGCTTGGTCTCCTTCAAGAACGAGATGCGGTTCTTCTTGAAAGCCTCGCTCTGGACGAACTCTCTGATCCTGCTCTCCACGATGGCGATGTCGCCGATCGCCGCGTACGCTCCACCGATGACGCTGCCCATGCTGGTTCCTGTGAGCACGTCCACGGGGATGCCCTCGCGAAGCAGGGCGCGCAGCACGCCGATGTGGGCCAGACCTCGGGCCGCCCCGCCGCCGAGGGCGACACCAACCTTGAGCCTCTTCCAGGGAGCACGCATCAGAAGGTCCCGAACTCCCAGGTAACCTCGGTCGCGACGACCGTCTCGTCCAGCGGGGTGGCCCCGGCGACGGTCCACCCTTCGGGGCACGAGGCCGTCTCCCCCGATCGAACCAGGGTCCACCGGAGGACGATCCTGTCGATCACCTCGACGGTCACCTCCCCCGCCCCCGACGGGATCCGCACCGAGCGCACCGACCCCACCGGGAGAGTCGTGACGTAGAACGTGGTCCGCGGTGGGAGCGCGGCGATGCTGATCTCCGCATAGGCGAGGGTGACGTGCATGTCCACGACCAGGGTGTCTTCCGCGGCGCTTTTGACCGAGCGCAACGAGTAGTACGTCCCCTTTCCGAGCGCGAACAACTTGGCGAGAACGATGCCGTCATCGCCCAGATCGACGTGGCCCGCGTCGCGACCGGTGAGGTATTCCTCGTAGCGAGCGCCCACCCACCGATCAAAGGCGAGCCGGCGTGCCTCGATCTCGTCCGCTCCACCTTCGATCTCGGAGGCCCCGTACAGCAGGCAATAGAGCGTGTCCAGATCCTCCAGCTGAACCGCCCCCAGAAAACCGGAGATCGTGGACTCGGCGATGGCTCTCCTGGATTCGCAGTGCGCGAGAACCGGCAAGAGCAGCAGGACGCTCAGTAC
>JBFJTV010000336.1:0-3790 GCA_041625075.1 Candidatus Polarisedimenticolaceae bacterium
CCGAGTCGAGCCCCTTACCCAGCACGGTCTTCGAGATCGCGTCCGGGTTCTCGAGGACTGCCTTGTGCGAGGCCGCCGAGCCGATCGTCGAGACGATGCCCTCACCGACGCGGGCGAGGATCGTCTCCTCTCCCGCTCCGCCGACGAGGCGGTTGATGTTGGCGCGCACGGTCACGCGCGCGATGGCGATGAGCTGGATGCCGTCCTTCGCCATGGCCGCAACCTTCGGCGTGTTGATGACCTTCGGGTTCACCGACACCTGCACTGCCTCGAAGACGTCACGTCCCGCGAGGTCGATCGCGGCCGCCTGGTTGAACGCGAGCTCGATGTTCGCCTTGTCGGCGCTGATGAGCGCGCCCACGACGCGGTCGACACGACCACCCGCGAGGTAATGCGCCTCTAGCTGGTTGATGTCGAGATCGAGCCCGGCCTTGGTCGCGTTGATGAGCGGCCGAACGATCGCGGCGGGAGATACTTTACGAAGGCGCATGCCTACGAGCGTCCCGATGCCGACGCTCACACCCGCCGAGAGTGCCTCGATCCAGAGTCGGACCGGGATCGCCCACGCGATCAGGAAGATAAAGAAAACGATCGCGATCGGGAGCAACAGCGCGACTACTTCTTGCATGCGTCAGTCCGTTCGTTGGAGTGAGCGGTAGACTACGCCTTCTCGGCCTTCTCGGCCGGTCTAGCGGCGATGGGGCGCACGATGTGCCGGTACCCCTCGGCGCTGACGATCTTGATCGGCGTCCCCTCGGTGATCCATTCCGACTCGGAGACGACGTCGACCCGTTCGTCGTCGAAGAGCCCGGTGCCGGACGGCCGGAGATCGGTGATCGCGGTTCCGGTGACGCCGACCAGGTCGCGCCGCGCCGGCGCTGACTCGTACCCGATGGAGCGGTCGGTCCGCTGCAACAGGAAGATCCCACTCTTCGCGAGCCTGGAGCTCCCCGGAAGCGACCGGATCATCACCCACGCGGTCACGGCAATGAGGAGAACCGTCGTGCTCAGGACGAGACCCGCGCGCGTGAAGTCCGCGGAGGTCGGAAGCGATCCGATCAGCGCCAGATACAGGCCTGCGAGCATGCCGATCGCCCCGATGATGCCGAAGAGCCCGAAGCCGGGAATCAGGAACACCTCCACCCCGAGCAGCGCGAGGCCGACCCCGAAGATGATGAGGTCCTCGAGACCGGCGAGACCCACGATGAGATGCGATCCGAAGAACAGGGAGAGCGAGAGCAGGCCCGCCGCGCCCGCCATGCCGAACGAGGGCGTCTTGATCTCCGTGATGAGTCCCAGGAAGCCGAGCGTGAGAAGGAACGGCGCCACGACCGGGTTCGAGAAGAAACGGACCACCCGCTCCGCCCAGTTGGCCTCTGCCGTCACCACGCGCGAGCCCCGGGAGCCTAGGAGCTCGAGGAGCGCCGGGAGGTCCTCGACCTCGGTGGCGTAGCCGATGTCGACGGCTTCCTCCGTCGTGAGCGTGAGGAGTTGCCCGGCGGCGCTCACGCCGGGAATCTCGATGTTCTCGTCCACCATGGCCTCGGCGACGCGAGGGTCGAGACCACGCGCCTCGGCGAGCGCACGCATCTCACTTCGCATGGCAGACACGATCTTCTCGGGGGCCTTCTGTCCGGCTCCATCGACTGGCGTCGCAGCGCCCATCACCGAGCCGGGTCGCATGTAGATGCCGCGTGTCGACAGTGCGATGAGGGCTCCGGCCGAAAACGCGCGCCGGTTCACGAGCGTGTAGACCGGTACCGAGGAGTCGCTGATCGCGTCCGCGATGCGCTCGGCCGCGTCGACGCGCCCTCCGGGCGTGTCCATGTCCAGGATCACCGCCGAGACCCCGGCCGCGGCCGCCTCTTCGAGGCTCCGCTCGATGAACGGGGCCAGCCCCAGCTCGACGACGCCGGTGACGGGAACACGGACCACGGTGGGCTGTGCCTCGGCAACCGCTGGTGCGAAGCACACGAGTGACGTGGCCGCCAGGAAAGCTGCCCGAAGGGCTGTGAAGCGACGGCTCATGACGCCTATCTCCATTCGAGACGCGACCACTGAAAGGTACCGTGCCGGGCCCCCCAGACAACGTGCGGCCTGGAAGGCTCGATCCTGTCGACCCTACGTGTCATCGCCCGAAAACCTTCTACCCACGCCGAGGTTGACCCGAGTCCGGGCCTCCCAGTAGCCTTCGCGGCGGCATGGCCGAAGACCGAAGGAGCGGGCGCTGGCATGGGTGAGGCATGGATCATCGACGGGGTGAGGACCCCGATCGGGAGGCACGGCGGCGGACTCGCCTCCGTGCGGCCGGATGACCTCGCGGCGCTCACGCTGGAGGCGCTCCTCGCGCGAAACGACGTGGACCCCGCCACGATCGACGACGTGATCTTCGGATGTATCAACCAGGCAGGTGAGGACAACCGCAACGTCGCGCGCATGGCGCTCCTGCGTGCCGGGATACCCGTCACGGTGCCGGGTCGGACGGTGAACCGCCTCTGCGGCTCGGGCATGCAAGCGGTCCTCGACGCCTTCCACGCGATCTGCGCGGGCGAAGGGGACGTCTTCGTCGCAGGTGGGGTCGAGAGCATGAGCCGCTCTCCCTACGTGATGCTGAAACCCACGGAGGGCTACGCGCGCGGGAACCCGGAGGTTGCGGATACCGTGCTGGGCTGGCGCTTCCCGAACCCGGCGTTCACCCCCGAATGGACGATCGGTCTCGGGGAGACGGCCGAAGTGATCGCCGAGGAGTTCGCCGTGAGCCGGGAAGCCCAAGACGCCTTCGCAGCGGAGAGTCAGCGCCGCGCCGGTGCCGCGCTCGAGTGCGGGCGCTTTCGCGACGAGATCGTCCCGGTCGCGGTGCCCCAGCGGAAGGGTGACCCGGTGGTGGTCGAGACCGACGAGCACCCGCGTCCCGATACGGACGCGGCCGCGCTCGCGCGGCTCCGCCCGGTCTTCAGGAAGGGGGGCACCGTCACGGCCGGGAACTCCTCGGGGATCAACGACGGGGCCGCTGCCCTCCTCGTGGTCTCGGCCGAACGTGGCCGCGCCCTGGGCCTCGAACCGATGGCCCGTGTGGTCGCCGGGGCGGTGGCAGGGGTCGAGCCGCACCGGATGGGGATCGGGCCCGTGCCGGCTACGCGACGCGTGCTCGAGCGCTCGGGCTGGGGCGTCGAGGACCTCGAGCTCGTCGAGCTCAACGAGGCGTTCGCGGCCCAGGCGGTGCCCTGCATGACCGAGCTCGGCCTCGATCCGGCGACGGTCAACGTGAACGGCGGGGCCATCGCTCTCGGCCACCCCGTCGGCTGCTCGGGGGCGCGCATTCTGGTCACGCTCGTGCACGAGATGCGACGCCGGTCCGCGCGGCGAGCCCTGGCGACCATGTGCATCGGAGTGGGCCAGGGCATCGCGAGCCTGGTGGAGCGCGCTTGAGCGACCCGCGGCTGGAAGATCTGCGCGCCCGCATCGAGGCGCTCGACCGTCAGCTCGTTGAGCTGATCGGCAAGCGACACGACCTGGTCATCGAGGTGGGCCACACGAAGCAGGAGCTGGGCCTCCCCGTGCTCGATCCACAGCAGGAAGCGAAGGTGGTGCGCCGCGCAGCGGAGATCGCGCGTGACCTCGGCGTCGACGAGGAGCTGACTCGCGACGTGGTCTGGCGGATCATCGCGGCCGCGCGCGCCGTGCAAGAAGGACGCACTACCTGGGGTCCCCCGGCCGACGTCCCCTGAGGAGCGCGCCGGTTTCGAACGAGGGACCGGGGGGCGCCGCGCGCCCCCCTGGCCGTCAGTCC
>JBFJTV010000337.1:0-3786 GCA_041625075.1 Candidatus Polarisedimenticolaceae bacterium
CCGGTGTCAGATTTCGACGCCCATGGGTCGGCGGAGGGCGAAGGCGAAGACGAGCGACAGCACGAAGAAGGGGATGATCCAGTGCATCCCCCATCCGAACAGCGAGATCGAGCCCTCGGGGTAGATCAGCTCGACCGACCGGATCGCCGTAGCACCCCGGATCGGCGACTCGCCCGGGTGGGCGAGGGTGCTGAGCGCGCCGGTCGAGCGTTTGAGCGAGACCGGCTCCCAGCGGTCGCCGGCCACCAACTCTTTTTGGACCTCGTCGTCGCCGATTCTCACGGTCAGCAGGTGGTGCCCCGCGGTTTCAACGCGCACCCTCCAGGAAACCTCGCCGTCGCCCGACCTCAAGAAGGGGCTGAAGACCTTGAGCAGCCACTCCGGCATGCCGTCGGCACGACGGAGCTCGTCATCGTCGAGCGATCGGATCTTGACGGGCGGCGCCTCGATCACGACGCCCTCCGGTACGTCGAGGGCCACGCCGCCGTCGATCGCGGCCGGATCGGTGACGCGGACGTTGACCACCGTGACCTCGCCCTCCCGGAGAGGGCGGTGCGCGAACCGCAGCTCGAGCTGGATCAGGATGGGAATGATCACGACGATCATCAGGATGAACGGAACGGCGGCGTATCCCAGATAGGTGAGCGTCTGCTTGAAGATCCGCGCCTGAAGCCGGAAGAGCAGCCCGAGGTCGTCACCGAACAACCGGATGCCGATCAGGTTCCCGCGGATGCCGTCACGCACGACCCGGATGGCGGCCTGGTTCGAGATCTTCCCGAACAGCCACAACATCGCGATGCCCGTCAGCAACGAGACGACCACGATGGGCCACCACGGGCTCAGCGAACGAAAGGGCCACAGCATGACGTCGAACAGCCACGTCAACAGGCCGCCAAAAAAGCCGACGACGGTCGTCATCTATTCGATGTATCCGAGTCCCTGAAGCTTTTTCTTGATCTCGTCCTCGGACTCGGCCTCCTCCAGGAGCGCGATCTCTTTCTCCAGGGCGTGCGTGATGAACTCGGCAGGCGAGGAGTAGCCCGCGATCTTCGAGTACATCTTGATCTTCTTCATCAGACCCTTGTCGAGCTTGACCGAGCCAAACATGATCTTCTCCCTATTCCGCGCTTCCCAGACAGTCGCTTCCGATCATTTCCGGTGTCTTTGCAATGCCGTACTCGTCGAGAATCGCCACGGTCAGGTCGTACAACGCCGGTTCTTCCATGGTAATGCGCTTGTTGGTGATGAGGACTCCCGGAACCAGACGGTAGTCCATGGCGTGGTCGCCGCTCCACGGCTCGAGGTTGTCTTCGACGACGCGCTCGGGGAACTCCCCGAGCGGGCTCTTCCAGCCCGCCCGATACCCTCGATTGAATCCGACGACGATGTCAGGCCCGATGTCGAGATGCTCGCCGTGGAAGTCGCGCGTGACCCGTGTCACGAGCGTCACGACGGGCTCGCCGCTCTCGGGATCCCGCATCTCGAGCAGGTCTTTTTCGAGCTGATCGAGAAGCTCCTCGTGCGCCGGTCCCGGCGCGACGATGCCCCGGCGCTCGCGCCCGGCGAGATTGACATACAGCCCGTTGAGTCCGGCGGCATACGCCCGCGTGCGTCGCCAATCGACGTTGGCAAACCACGGCAGCTGGCCCTGCTTCGTCGGGTCCCGGAGCGTGACGTAGCCCTTGTCGAGTAGCCACGTATTGAGGTTGACCTGGCGGTAGAACGGCGCGAAGCCGTGGTCGGACATCACGACGAGCGTGACGTCGTCGTCGATCGATTCCATCACGTGGCCGAGCGTGTCGTCCATCTGGCGGTAGAGCGTGCGGATGCCCTCGACCAGCAAGTCGTCTTGTTCGAAACTTGGGTGCTCCGGATCGGCGTAGTGCCACAGCATGTGGCATCCCTGGTCGATGCTGGAGAAGTAGAAGAACGTGAATCCCTCGCCGAGATTCTTCAGAAAGAAATCCAGCGCGCGACGCCGCTCGGCAAAGATGAACTGCGATTGCTCCCAGAACTCCCGTCCGGTGAAGACGCCCTCGACAAAGGCCTTGGTGTCCTCGGGAAGCTCCTGGGTGTAGAAGTACCCCAGCTCTTCCCAAAGCTCGTGCGACCAGCTCTCGGGTGTCGCGATCGGCATCGCCGGCCGTTCAGGGCTGATCTGGAGCGGCGTGACGTACAACTCGAAGTCGGGCCGGACCTGTTTGAGGTAGAACCGAGCGACCGCATCGAGCGAGGGATGCAGCACCGGGACGGGCCCGGTCTTGAAGGTCACCGGAATCCAGTCGCTCCACTCGCCCTGCCTCAGGACGAACTCGTGATCCTGAATGAAGAACTTGGCGACCGGTTCCTCGGAATCGAGATAGACGAAGAATTCGATCTCCAGATCGGGATGGTCGTACTCGACCTCGCCGCCGGGGCCTTGATCCGCCTTCTCGATTCGCTTGAACGGGTTCTCAGGTCCGAACAGCTTCGCCCGCACGCGACCGTCCTTGAGAGGAACGACGTACGCCTCTCCGCCGGCCATGGTGCTCGCGTTTGGGTGCGCGCGCGTGCTGTAAAACGAGAACGTTCCCGGCGTTCCCTTGAAGTCCGGTGTTCCCATGCCCGAGAACGCCTTGCCGCCCGACTCCACTGGCGGGAAGTTGGCGGGCATCCGGAAGATCGTCGTGGGAACGTCGTTGTCCTCGAGGATCTCCCAGAACGCGGTGCCCTTCCTCAAATTCAGCATCTCGCCGCTGGCGAGTGGGAAGACCCAAGACCCGACCGCGACGCTCTTGGGCGGTTCGCCCTCACCGGCCATCGACATGTAGGGCGACATGCTCGACGCCTCGCGGTGGATGAAGTCGTAGATCCCGTGGCCACCGGGGTCCATGCCCGTGATGAAGGTGGACCACGCGATCGGGCTCAGCGGCGGCATCGTGGTCTGCAGCGTGCTGAAGTCGCCCTCGGTCGTGAGCTCCTCGAAGTTCGGGAGGACCCCCTCGGCCATGAACTGCGCGAGCAGCGTCGGGTCGAGACCATCGACGCCGAGCACCAGGACCTTGGGCTTGCCGTCATCGCCCGCGACGCCGAGCGAAGCGGCAACAACAACGAGGACCGCCGCGACCCACCTCATGACTTCTCCGGGAGCAGCGGTTCCCCGTCGCAGTAGGGCGGCACCCTCACGCCGAACAGATCGAGCACCGTCGGCCCGATGTCCATGATGTTGACCTTGTCTCGCTTGACGTCACGGTTACAGAAAAAGATGCCCGGAACATCCGGTGGATTCATGCAGTGGTCCCCGCTCCAGCTCTTGGTGTTGTCCTCGAAGATGTCGGCGCTGACGACCCCGGTCGCGTTGTTCCAGGAGGCGCGATAACCGACGCTGAAACCGACGAACAGCTCGGGCGCCTCCTTGACGTACGGCCCCTTGTAGATCTCCGCGGTGTCGTAGACGTCGGCGACCGCCCTGGCCCCGCCCCTGGCGTCGTCGGCGAGAACGCGGAGCTTCTCCCGGATCTCGCGCTTGAGCGCAGGGGCCTCCGCAGGGTCCAAAATCCCCTTGGCCTCGCGTCCCGCCACGTTGAAGTAGATCCCGCCGAGACCGACGGCGTACGCGCGGGTCTTCGACCAGTCGACATCCTGGTACCAGCCCGCACCCGTCGCTCCTTCCTTCAGCGCGAGATAACCGTTCTTGTGGAGCCACGAGTTGAGGTTCACGCCACGACGGAACGTTTTGAACCCGTGATCGGACATCACCACCAGCATCGAGTCATCGTCGACGGACTCCATGACCCGCCCGACCAG